>NZ_JANSHS010000123.1:0-2446 GCF_047461695.1 Synechococcus sp. R6-7 | reverse complement strand
AAATTGGCTGACGGGGCTGTTGGTCACGATTTTTCCGGTCACTCTGACCTGGTGAAGCACGATTTTCTAGTCTATCAACTTTAGGGGCGCTGACAAGCTTTGCTTGGGGATACCTTTATCGGTATTGGCAACCATTCCCCTGCAGGTCGGCTGGAGCAGGTTGCGTTGCGAAGCCGGGATCCCATACCGGTTCTCACCCGGCCTTGGCTGAGACAAAGGGATCGCCTGCCCATGTCAGAATGGTGGCGAATCACCGCCCTATATCCGTTCACGCTATCTGTTCACGTTGGGTTCATGCCTCCTGTCAGCACCGTCGAGCCAGCCGAGCCCATTGCCGAAGTCCAATCTCCTGAGCTGGCTTCTTCTCCTGCCGAGCCATTGCCTGGCGCTGTGGACATGTCAGTGCCAACAACGACCGGGATCTCTATGGGATCCCTGCGGCGCTGGTGGGCGCGATGGAAGCAAAAACTGCGGTTGGAAACTCAGTTGCTCTTTGTGGCCACGCTGGTGGTCTCCTTGGTGGTGAGCAGTTTTACCTTCTGGGCCGTCAGCACTGTGCAGCAGGATGCCCGCTTCAACGAGGCCCGCTTTGGCCGAGATCTGGGGCTGCTCTTGGCCGCCAATGTCGCCCCCCTGATTGCGGAAGATCGCATTGGCGAAGTGGCGCAACTGTCCCGCCAGTACTTTGAGAGCACCAGCAGCATCCGCTATTTGCTCTACGCCGATCCCGAAGGAAACATCTACTACGGGATCCCGTTCTCCAATCAGGAGGTGAAAACCTCCCTCAGCCTTACCCGTCGCATGCAACTGCCGGACAACCGTCCTCCTGCTGAGGGCCAACCGCTGGTGCGCACCCACCTTACCCCTGCTGGGCGGGTGACGGATATTTTCGTCGGCATCTACCATCAGGGCCGCTTTTTGGGCACCCTCGGCTTGGGCATCAATCCCAATCCCGCCCTGGTGCGCTCCACCCAGCTGGCGCGGGAGGTCTCGATTGGGGTGTTTTTGGCGGTGTGGGTCTTGGCCATCCTGGGAGCGGTGGTCAATGCCCTCACCATCACCTATCCCATCAAAGAGCTGGTCAAAGGTGTCCAGGAGATCACCAAAGGTAACTTCAAGCAGCGCATCGACCTGCCCTTCGGGGGCGAGCTGGCCCAGCTCATCGACAGCTTTAACGAGATGGCGGAGCGGCTGCAAAGCTACGAAGAACAGAACATCGAAGAACTGGCTGCCGCCAAAGCCAAGTTGGAGACCTTGGTCTTCTCCATCGTCGATGCCGCCATTTTGCTGGATGCCGAGTTGCGGGTGCTGCTGCTCAACCCTGCCGCCTCCCGCATGTTTGGCTGGGAAGGGGATCCCGTTTTGGGCAAACCCCTGCCGGAGCTGTTGCCGGAGGATCTGCAGCAGCAACTGGCCCGCCCCCTGATGCAAATTGCCCGCGGGGATCAAGAAGCAGAGGAAGTTCGCGTCAACCTCACCGGCCCCACCAAGCGTGTTATCCGCATCCTGCTTTCGCCGGTGTCGGATCCGCGGCGGCAAAATCTCAAGGGGATCGTGATGACGGTGCAGGACATCACCCGCGAGGCAGAGCTCAACGAAGCCAAGGCTCAATTCATCAGCAACATCAGCCACGAGCTGCGCACCCCCCTCTTCAGCATCAAGTCTTTTATCGAGACCCTCTACGAGTACGGCGAGCAGATGTCCTCGGCGGAGCGGCTGGACTACCTGGAAATTGCCAACCGCGAAACCGATCGCCTCACCCGCCTGGTCAACGATGTTTTGGATTTGTCTCGTCTGGAATCGGGCAAGCAGTACCACTTTGAGGGCGTCGATATCTCGGCGGTGATCGAGCAAACGCTGCGCACCCATCACCTGCAGGCCCGCGACAAAGGGATCCAGTTGCGCAAATTCGTTGATCCCGATCTGCCTTTGGTGTGGGGCAACTACGATCTGCTCTTGCAGGTGATGACCAATCTCCTGGGCAATGCCCTCAAGTTCACTCCCTCAGGGGGCCTGGTGACGGTGCATGCCCACCTGGTGGTTCAGGCGGATGGATCCCCGCAGGCAGTGCGGGTGGCGGTGGCCGATACAGGCATTGGCATTGCCCCAGAAGATCAGGAGCGGATTTTCGACCGCTTTTTCCGTGTCGAGAACCGGGTCCACACCCTAGAGGGCACCGGCCTGGGGTTGGCCATCGTGCGCAACATCCTGGAGAAACATCGAACCCGCATCTGCCTGGAGAGCAAGCTAGAACAGGGATCCACCTTCTGGTTCGACCTGCACCTGTACACTGAAGAGGGACCGCTGGAGTTCGAGGTTCAGCCAGCCGAGACGGATCCCCCCAGTTGCGCTTGGCGGGAGCACTCCCATCAACGCTGAGGATATGAAGGGCATACCGGCCATTTTTTGGGGGTTGGGCCTCAGCTAGAAATCGCAGGAGCCCCGC
>NZ_JANSHS010000122.1:0-3032 GCF_047461695.1 Synechococcus sp. R6-7 | reverse complement strand
CCAGGCGTCTCACCCTAGCCTGAAACGACTGTAGAAATCGAAAACTAAAATTAGAAATCAAAAATCGGCAGCCCCAAGCTGCAGAAGAGCAACAGTGGCGCCTTCCTATTGAGGAGACTGATCCGCAAACCCACGTGGTCAAACGTATCTCTCCGCAACGTAGCAGGCTCACCACCGTTGCCCTCAACAACCTTCCCTCGCCATCCCCCCTGGTTTATGGGATGAGCCAACTGGCTAGCCGGCGTCGCCCTTTTAGAGGGATCCCAAGCCAAGGGTTTAGCTGAGCGCGTTGATGGCGTAGTCGATGTAGGTGTTGGCCTCGGTGGCCGCTTGCCCGGTCAGGCCGTGGTTGGCTTTGATGTAGCGCAGGGCTTCGATGAACCAACTGGGGGAGAGTTCAAAAGCGGCGTTGATTTCGCGGATCCCGGCCAACTGATACTCGTCCAGAGGACCGGTGCCACCGGCTACCAAGCAGTAGGTGATGTAGCGCAGGTAGTGGCGCACGTCGCGGGCGCACTTGTCCTTGCCGGCTTGGGTGTGGCACTGCCCACCGGGTTGGGTGGTGTAGGGGAACTTGGCGTAAACCGCTTCGGTGGCACCGCGCACCAGCTCGTCGGCACGGCTGCTCAGAACTCGGGCGGCTTCCATGCTGGCGGCAGCCCGCTGAAAACGGCCATTGATGGCCTGCAATTCGCTGTTGCTCAGGTAGCGCCCTTGGCTGTCGGCAGTGGCGATGGCGTCAACAATTGGGGTTTGCATGATTCAAAACGCTCCTTTACTTAACTCAAGCTCAATGCAAAAAACAAAGCAAAAGATTCAAAGTCTCAACTGCAAAATCGCTGCAAAACAGGTTACTTTTCCAGGGATCCCCTGCCAACCCGAGTTGTCTTAGATCCCAGAGAGGTCTTCACAACTGGATCCGGACACAACAGAAACTTCAGTCCACAAGGGATCAAACCACAGCGGCAGCAGCGCGATCGAAGTAGGATTCGATTTCGGCAATCAGAGCGCTGCAGTCACCCCGGGTGATGCCGTTGGGGTCGTTTACCACAGCCACTGCAGCCTTTTTCATCTTTTGGATACCGTTGGCCACCGAGCTACCGGGGGTGCCCAAGGCTTGATAGGTTTCCCGCAGGCCGTTCAGGCAGCGCTCGTTCAGCACACTGGCATCTCCGGCTGCCACTGCGTAGGTGATGTAGCGGAGAATAATGTCCATGTCCCGCATACAGGCAGCCACATTGCGGCTGGGGTAGGCAGGCCCACCGGGAGCGTTCAAATTGGGCTCCTCTGCAAACAACTGACGGATGGCATCGGTCACGATCTTGGAGGCATTGCTGGTGAGGCGGTTCACAGCATCCAAACGCTTGTTCCCCTCAGCAATTACCTGCTGGAGAGCGGCAAACTCGTTCTCTCCCAAAAAAGCGCCTTTGGAGTCAGCTTGGGCAACCACTTTGCCAAATACATCGTTCATGGTTTTGAATCTCCCTAGCGAAAGTAAAAGAGGTTATGAATCCACATTCCCTGCAGCGGACAAGAGAGCACCTGCCGGCCAGGAATGCAACACCGCTTGGATCCCCAGTGCCGAGAGGTGCTGTTTAACTCACAGAACCGCCGACGGGATCGAAGCCGATAGAACCAAGATGAGCAAGCGAAGCTCGCTCCCAGATCCAGGCCTTCATCCAAGGGATCGGACTTGGGCTAAGGAGCCTCAGCCGCTGCTGGCAACCTCAACTGGGCAGACGAGAAGAAGCTGGCTCGCCTTGTTTCCAGTCTTTTTCTACCGCGAAGGCAAGAAGCGATGAAATCAAAAAATGTAAATCGGCTTTACCTCGCGCAAAAGGTCTTAGATCGGTTTCCAACCTGCTTCCCATCTCGGATCCCAGGCTGTTCTCCCTGTCCTTCGCGGGAGTAGTTTTTTACAAAAGAGAATGTTTCTTTGCCTAGCTTTACAACATGAACAAAGATGTCAGCCCCGATCGCGGCTTTGCAGCTTGCAAGGGATCCATTTTCAGTATCGGAGCGAACATTCTCATAAAGGATACATAATTTAACACTTGATTCCCTAAGATTTTCGGTACACACCTTTTACAGAAGTTCTGGATGCCCGCTTATGCCTATTGGGTTGGATCGCACTCCTTCCCCAGAGCTGCTGCAGATGGCGCGTTGGCTGGCAGGAGACTTCAGCAACCAAGAGCAAGCCTGGGAAAATCCACCGTTTTTCGCCCAGATCCGGGTGGCCTATCGCCCCTTGCCGGCCCACGTTTTGGGCGGGATCGGCTTTTATGTGGAGCAAGCCTACAGCGGCCATTTGGAGGATCCCTATCGGCAGGCGGTGGTGGAATTGACTCAGGCAAGCGCTGGGATCGTGATTCGCAACTACCGCCCTCTGGAGCCGCAGCGGTGGCGGGGCTGTGCTCGGGAAAGGGCAGACCAACTGAGTCAACTGCAGGCTGCCGACCTAGCCTATCTAGAGGGGTGTGATGTGCATGTGAAGAGGCAGGGATCCCTCTTCATCGGCGCGACGGAGCCGGGGTGCCGGTGTTGCGTGGTGCGCAACGGCCAAGCCACCTATTTGCAGACCACCTTGCACCTGAGCGAGAGCGAGTTTTGCAGCCATGACCGAGGGATGGATCCCATCACCCACCGACAGGTTTGGGGAGCCCTGGCAGGCGCTTTTCGCTTCCAAAAAGTGGTCGATTGGCAGGCGGAGCTAATGCTGTAGGCTGCAGCCCATCCAGCCCCACAACTCCACAGTTGACAGCGCTATTGCGCACTCTCCCTCAGCCAGCTTTGTGTACACTGTCCTTGGCCGGGATCCAAATCCCCCAGGTTTGAGCGTGCTGTTTACCGGTTGCAACCGGGCTAGGCTCCTTTTAATTCAGTGTGGGTATTCAATGCAGGCGAGGTCGGGCCCAAAGGATGAGCCACGGTCTGGGTGGGCTTGGCACAGCCCTTGGGGAATGGTGATCGCCCTGGTTGGGATCTTGACCTTGCTGCTGCTCGGTGCCGGCTGTTCTGGCCAGGGGGAATCT
>NZ_JANSHS010000121.1:0-1177 GCF_047461695.1 Synechococcus sp. R6-7 | reverse complement strand
TTTTTGGAGGCCACTCTGGAGTCCGGGATCCAGCTCTTGGCGCGGCAATTGGCCCTGCCGGAGCGCATCCGCCGCTGCCATCTGGTCGTCACCGGAGAGGGCTGCCTCGACGAACAAAGCACGATGGGAAAGGTGGTGGGGGCCGTGCTGGAGCAGGCTATCCAAGCCCAAAAACCCCTGCTCATCCTCTGTGGCCAGGTGACTCCGGCAGCGCGCGCTGGGTTGGCAGCCCAGCCTCTTCCCCTTCGGGTTGGCGCCCTGTGCGACCGGATCCCCGATGTGGCAGAAGCCCAACGGCAGGCCGGCCATCACCTGGAGCAGATGACGGCCCAGGAGCTGAGAGATTTTCTGGAGCAGGATGCGGGGATTGGCCGGTTATAATGGCTTAAATCATCGTGTTTCGTAGGACATCATGGCCAGTATCGAGTTCTCCCCCGGCATCCAAGAGGTGCCCACCCAGGTGCGAGTGCTGAAATCCAAGACCGGCAACCGGGGATCCGCGATTTTCCGCTTCGAGGATCTAAAATCCGATACGCAAAACATCCTCGGCATGCGGATGATCGATGAGGAAGGGGAGCTGACCACCCGCAACATCAGGGCCAAGTTCCTGAACGGGGAATTCAAAGCCCTGGAAGTGACCTACGACATGGAAACCGAGGCAGAGTGGGATCGCTTCCTGCGCTTTATGGAACGCTTTTCAGCGGCCAACCAGATGGGCATGGCCTAGTTGCCGCCCTTCCCGCCTCAGCTTTTGGATTTTTTGCTCCTTTTGCCGGATCTGCGCTTGGCTTGAGGTTGGCCGGGATCGGATCCCTGGCCCCCTTCAACTGAGGGCTGCCCTAGCGGGGGCCGTCGCTTGTGCCAGTCGGTGCTTTGCTCATAGGCATAGGCCACCCGCAGCACCTTGCTCTCCTGTAGGGCATTGCCCACAATTTGCAGGCCAATGGGCAGCCCATCGGCAAACCCGCAGGGCAGGCTCAGCCCCGGCAAGCCCGCCAGGTTCACCGGGATCGTCATCAGGTCGCAGAGGTACATGCTGAGGGGATCCTCCCGCTCGCCGATCTTGAAGGCCGGGGTGGGGGTAGTGGGGCTGACCAGCACATCCACCTTCTCGAAAGCCCTGAGGAAGTCCTGCTTGATGAGGGTGCGCACCTTCTGGGCCTTGAGGTAGTAGGCG
>NZ_JANSHS010000120.1:0-15761 GCF_047461695.1 Synechococcus sp. R6-7 | reverse complement strand
GGGGGGGTGTCGGGAATCAGAGGCAGGCAAGGTGGTATCCAAAAGGAGCTGCTGCTCCACCAAGTCGTGCCAGGAGATGGTGGGCAACCCACCAGAAGGGAGTACTGCTCCAGAGGCCAGCTCCCTTGCCAGGTTTGTGTAGTACTCCGGTGGCACCTGCAGAAAGTTTACGCCTCCCTGTCGCAGCCGGCGCACACTGGCGAAGACATCTGAGCTGTGCAACGCCGCATGTTGCAGGCCAGGGCCATGATGGGCATCCAAAAACTCCTGGATCTGGGAAGCGGCACAGGTGGGCTCGTTGATGGCCAACTGGATCCCGGCTTCAGGATCTCCCACCACCACACTTTCTAGGCCAGAGGTGTTGGTGCGGATGCTATAGCGATACAGAGACCGCCAACCCAGCACCTGCCCATACCAATCTGCCGCTGCCTGCAGGGATCCCTGCTCCACGTTCAATACCAGGTGATCCCAGTGGGAAAACAGGTTCTCCTCAGCAGGGGCTGAATCGGGGATCCCTGAGCTGGGGATCAAAGAATGCCTGAGTCCATAAGGAGTGCGCAGGCACAGAGCAGGGCAGCCTTCGTCTTCTGCCGGGATCCACTCCACTTGGGCTCCTCGCCTCTGCAAAAGCTCTGCCAAGCCCAACAGCTCTTGCTCCTCCACCGCCAAGGCCACATCCACCACCCCAGGCGAATGTTGCTGCAAATAGCGATCCACCTCATCCCCGGCGTGAGCCGGCTGAGATAGGCGCAAGCGCAGGGATCCCTGACGCAGACAGAGGGTACTGCCGAGCTGTCCGTCCATTCGGAAGCCCCAAACCTGACAAAAGTGTTCCTGCCAACGGGGCAGATCCCAAAGATAGAAGTGCAGGTGATGGATCCCTTGGACGATTCGATTGGACTGGTTCATAGAGCAAGGCACTGCTAAGGCAAAGGCCGAGTATCCTGACGTTCTCACGGCAACAGACGACCTGGGCCGTCCTACCTCAGCATAGGCCCGCCATTTGCCGATGGAAAAGCGTAAAACAACGTTAAGAAGATATTAAAACAGCATTAAAAAATAGGATGAAAATAAGATTAAAAAATCACGCAACCGAAAATATCCTCAGAGCGCAAGGGACTAAAATTAAATCAGGCGAGGTGTATTTAGAACGCCTAAAAAAGAAACAGAAGAGTTGCTAAAAGCCCTTCGTAGGATCCCTATAAGCCTTGCAGAGATCTATTGGTTCTTTAGCTCTCTTTTAGAGCCTGCGTGGGGCAAAGGCTGGGGTGCTGCCTCGCCCTGTCGATAGATTATCAGGCGTAATAGCCGGGAGGATTGTTATGGTTACCAGTGTGCAGCGTTCTGTAGCATCACCTACAGAATTGAAGGCGGAACCAAGGACAGGATCCAACGCAGCCGGTCAAAAAGTTTTGAGCGATTTTGCAACGGGAGCCTGGCAGCGCTCCATCGACGTCAGAGACTTTATTCAGCGCAATTACACCCCCTACACCGGTGATGAAACCTTCTTAGCTGCAGCCACCGAGCGCACCCAGCGGCTGTGGGCCAAGGTCAAGGATTTGATGGCTCTGGAGCGAGAGCGAGGGATCCTAGATGCCGATACTGCCGTTCCCTCTACCATCACCAGCCACGCCCCTGGCTATATCGACCCAGAGCTGGAACAAATTGTGGGGCTGCAGACGGACAAACCCCTGAAGCGGGCCATCATGCCCTTTGGCGGCATCCGCGTGGTGGAGTCTTCCCTCAAAGCCTATGGCTACGAGCTGGATCCCCGCACCAAGGAAATTTTTACCCAGTACCGCAAAACCCACAACGACGGCGTTTTTGATGCTTACACCGAAGAGATGCGCCGCTGCCGCCGCTCCGGGATCATCACCGGCCTGCCCGATGCCTACGGTCGGGGTCGCATCATTGGGGACTACCGGCGGGTGGCCCTCTACGGGGTGGATCGGCTCATCGAAGACAAGCAGGCCCAAAAAGCCAGCCTAGACCTGGACACGATGGACGAAGAGACCATCCGCCTGCGGGAGGAGCTCTCCGAGCAGATTAAGGCCCTACAAGAGCTGAAAGAGATGGGATCCCGCTACGGGTTTGACCTGGGCCGTCCGGCAGCCAACGCCCGCGAAGCCATCCAATGGCTGTACCTGGCCTACCTGGCAGCCGTCAAGGAGCAAAACGGGGCGGCCATGTCCTTGGGGCGGGTGTCCACCTTCCTGGACATCTACATCGAGCGGGATCTGCAGGCCGGGATCCTCACCGAGGAAGAGGCCCAGGAGCTCATTGACCACTTTGTTATGAAGCTGCGCATGGTCAGGTTTTTGCGCACGCCCGAGTACAACGAGCTATTCAGCGGGGATCCCACCTGGGTTACCGAGTGCATCGGCGGCATGGGCCTAGATGGGCGGCCTTTGGTCACCAAAACCAGCTTCCGCATGCTGCACACCCTTTACAACCTTGGCCCAGCGCCCGAGCCCAACTTGACCGTGCTCTGGTCGGAGCGGCTGCCGGAAGCCTTCAAGCGCTACTGCGCCAAGGTCTCCATTGAAACCAGCTCCATCCAGTACGAAAACGACGACTTGATGCGCCCCTACTGGGGGGATGACTACGGCATCGCCTGCTGTGTGTCGGCCATGCGCATCGGCAAGCAGATGCAGTTTTTTGGAGCGCGGGTGAACTTGGCCAAGTGCCTGCTCTATGCCATCAACGGCGGTCGGGATGAGATCTCCGGCGAGCAGGTGGCTCCTGCTTTCGCCCCCATCACCGCCGATGTCCTGGACTACGACGAGGTGTGGCCGCGCATGGCGCAGATGATGGCCTGGCTGGCCAAAACCTACGTCAACACCATGAACATCATCCACTACATGCACGACAAGTACTGCTACGAGCGCCTGGAGATGGCCCTGCACGACCGGGACGTGCTGCGCACCATGGCCTTTGGGTTGGCCGGCCTGTCGGTAACAGCCGACTCCCTATCCGCCATCAAATACGCGCGGGTACGGGCCATCCGGGATGAGCGGGGCCTAGTGGTGGATTACGCGGTGGAGGGCGACTTCCCCAAATACGGCAACAACGACGACCGAGTTGACTCCATTGCGGTGCAACTGGTGCAGACCTTCATGGCCGAGCTGCGCAAGCACAAGACCTACCGCAATGCCATCCCCACCCAGTCCATCCTCACCATCACCTCCAACGTGGTCTACGGCAAGAAAACCGGCAACACCCCCGACGGGCGGCGAGCGGGCGAGCCCTTTGCCCCAGGGGCCAACCCCATGCATGGCCGGGATAGCAAAGGAGCGGTGGCGTCGCTAGCTTCGGTGGCCAAGCTGCCCTATGCCGACGCTCTGGATGGGATCTCCAACACCTTCTCGATTGTGCCGGCGGCCCTAGGTCGCACAGCGGAGGAGCGGGTTGCCAATCTAGTGGGGCTGCTGGATGGCTACATGCGGGATGGCGGTTTCCACCTCAACGTCAATGTTCTCAACCGCGAGACCCTGCTGCATGCCATGGAGCACCCGGAGCTCTACCCACAGCTCACCATCCGGGTTTCCGGCTATGCGGTGAACTTCATCAAGCTCACCCGCGAGCAGCAACTGGATGTCGTTAACCGCACGTTCCATCAACACTGCTAAAAGACCAGCCTGGGGATCCCTGAAGTCCGCCCATACCGGGGTCGATGGAAGGGATCCCCCATCGATAACCGAGGAGGCCCGATGATCATGACTGTTTGTAGCGCTGCGGATCTGGTCAGCCAGTATGCCTCAGGACGGCGCGATTTTCGGGAGATCGATTTGCAGGGGGCTGAGCTGCAGGGGATCCATTTGGCTGGCGCCGATCTCAGCTATGCCGATTTCAGTGGGGCCAACTTGGCGGGGGCCAATTTGCGGGGGTGCGATCTCAGCTATGCCGACTTCAGCGGAGCTAACCTATCGGGAGCCGATTTGCGGGGATGTCTCCTCTTTGGCAGCAATTTCCGAGGGGCGCTCTTAGAAGGAGCCTTGTTGGATCACGCAGATGTCGATGCCTATACCCATTTCCCGAAGGATTTCGATCCCAAGGCCCACCGCCTGCACGGCATCTACGGTGGATACCTCCGTGCCTAGCCCACACGACCCATCGGTCTGAGCTGGGTGGGATCCCCAAGCTGACCTTTTGGCTTTTTATCCCGCCTTCTCCCTGCCAGCCAGGATAGCAGCGGTCTAGCTAAAAGACCCTAGGGATCTAAAAAAATCTAGTCCCAACCTAATCCAAAGAGAAATGGAAACTGTGTTCTATTTAACCTGAGTTAGCAATCTGGAAGAAAACCTCAAGATTGATTGATATTTTGCAAAAGTCATCCAGGATAAAAGTATGGATACCGTTATGAACCCCCTGACACCAATTGCTGGGCGCATTCACTCGGTGGAAACCTGTGGCACCGTCGATGGGCCAGGAATCCGCTTCGTAATTTTTACACAGGGTTGTCCACTTCGCTGTTTGTATTGCCACAACCCCGACTGTCGGGATCCGGAGGCGGGACAGCTTGTTACGGTTGAGTCTTTAATTGCCGAGATCCAACGTTACAAGAATTACTTGCGAGGGGGGGGAGTTACGGCTACCGGGGGAGAGCCTTTAATGCAACCCACCTTTGTAGCTGAGATCTTCCGTCGCTGTCATGAGTTGGGCTTGCACACGGCTTTGGATACTTCTGGCTATGGGCAACTGGAAGCAGCCAAGCCTGTGTTGGAGCATACAGATTTGGTGTTGCTGGATATCAAGTCTTATCTGCCGGAGCTGTATCGAAAGGTCACCGGCGTTTCGCTAGAACCCACTCTTAATCTGGCCCGCTATTTAGACCAGATCCACAAGCCTACCTGGATTCGTTTTGTGCTGGTTCCCGGCTTGACGGATCCCGAGGAAAACATTAAGGGTCTGGCCGAGTTTGTGGCCACCTTATCCAACGTGGAGCGAGTGGAAGTTTTGCCCTTTCACAAGATGGGGGAATACAAATGGCAGCAATTGGGATTGCCTTACACCCTTGCCGATGTCGATCCACCCACACCCGAACAGGTGAATCACGCCTTACAAATCTTTCGGGATCAAGGACTGGTGGCTATTTGACAATTCTGCAGTTGCGGCTTGGGTCAGCATAGCCAGGTCACGCTTAGATCCGAAGTGATTCACAGTTAATCTCTGCACCGTCTCCAGATTGGCCCTGAGCTGACTGGAATCCAAGTTGATCCCCAGGCTAACTTTACGGACTCTATGTGAACTGAAGAATACCCCAAGAGGAGGGATCCCCAATGGAAGTTTGCGTCACCTACCGCGATGGCGTTCAGTTTCAAGCAGAAAGTCGAGGGCACCGCATTCTCAGCGATCAGCCTTTGGACAATCACGGTCGAGATCAGGGAATGACGCCGCCGGAATGGTTTCTGGCTTCTCTGGGCGCCTGTGTTGGTTTTTATGCCGTCAAATATCTGGAAGCTCGGCAGTTGGATCCCAGTGGGTTGGCTGTGGTGGTCACGGCGGAGAAAGTTGAGCATCCGGCTCGCCTAGACAACATTCACATTCGTGTAAAAACTGGGATCCCGCTGGACGGAAGGCATCAAAAGGGGCTGGAAAAAGCAGTTGATGCCTGCATCATTCACAATACGCTCACCCATCCTCCCACCCTGACCACCGAAATCCAAGTTCCTGCTCCTGTTGGCGCCTAGATTGCCATTCGGGTTATTCGACTATTTCCAACTATCCGATTGTCAATTGTTCCTATCGTCTAAGTCTTGATGAGTTTTGGAGGGATCCACCGATGCCAGTAACCAATCTAGCCGAGCTGGAAACCTTGATCCAGCAGGTGAAGGCTGCCCAAGCTGAATATGCAACTTTCACCCAAGAACAGGTAGACCGGATTTTTCACAGAGCCGCTCTGGCTGCCAACAACGAACGGATCCCGTTGGCCAAGCTGGCGGTACAGGAAACCGGCATGGGTATTGTGGAGGACAAGGTGATCAAAAATCACTTTGCCTCGGAATACATTTACAACAAATACAAACACGAGAAAACCTGCGGGGTTATCGAGCGGGATGAGAGCTTTGGCTACGAGCGCATTGCTGAACCAGTAGGGCTTTTGGCAGGTATTGTGCCGGTAACCAACCCTACCTCGACGACAATTTTCAAGGCTCTGATCACCCTCAAAACCCGCAACGGCATTATCTTTTCCCCTCATCCCCGCGCCAAAAAATGTACTATTGCCGCAGCCAAAGTGGTTAAGGAAGCCGCCGAGGCAGCGGGTGCTCCCGTGGGGCTCATTGGCTGGATCGATGAGCCCACCATCGAGCTGTCCCAGGCTTTGATGCAGCATCCTGAGGTGAAGCTGATCTTGGCTACCGGCGGGCCTGGCATGGTTAAAGCGGCCTACTCTTCGGGCCACCCGTCTTTGGGGGTGGGAGCGGGCAATACCCCGGCAGTGATCGATGCCAGTGCCGACATCCCCACAGCCGTCAGCTCGATTCTGTTGAGCAAGACCTTCGACAACGGCATGATCTGTGCCTCAGAACAGGCAGTGGTGGTGGTGGATGCCATCTACGAGCAGGTCAAGGCCGAGTTTCGCCATCGGGGGGCCTACATTTTGGATCTGGAACAAACCGAAGCCGTGCGCCGCATCCTTCTCAAAGACGGTCGCCTCAATCCGGCCATTGTGGGCCAGTCGGTGCAGACCATCGCTGCCCTGGCCGGTATCCAGGTACCCGAAGGCACCAAACTGCTGATTGGGGAAGTGGAGAAGGTGGGGCCGGAGGAGCCCTTCTCCTACGAAAAATTGGCCCCTGTTCTGGCCCTCTACCGCGCCAACGATTTCCACAGCGCCGTAGATGTTGCTGTCCAACTGGTCAATTTCGGCGGGCGGGGACACACCTCTGTTTTGTACACAGATCCCGCCAATCGAGACGATATTGCCTACTTTGAGAATGCCCTACAAACGGCGCGAGTGTTGATCAATACTCCCTCTTCCCAGGGGGCAATCGGGGATCTCTACAACTTCAAGCTGGATCCCTCTCTGACCTTGGGCTGTGGCACTTGGGGAGGCAATTCGATCTCCGAGAATGTGGGGCCGCGCCACCTGCTCAACATTAAAACGGTAACCCAACGTCGGGAAAACATGCTCTGGTTTCGGATCCCGCCCAAGATTTACTTCAAGCCCGGATGTCTGCCTATTGCTCTGCGGGAATTGGCCGGCAAAAAACGCGCCTTTTTGGTGACCGATAAGCCGCTCTTTGAGTTGGGCATATTGCATCCCATCACCCAGGTTTTGGATGAGATTCGCGTGAGCTGGGATGTGTACCACGATGTAGAGCCGGATCCCACCCTCAGCAACGTCAATCGCGGTCTGGAGCAGTTGCGCCAGTTTCAACCGGATGTGATTATTGCGGTCGGTGGGGGATCCCCGATGGATGCGGCCAAGGTGATGTGGCTGATGTACGAGCAGCCCCAGGTGGAGTTTGATGGCTTGGCGATGCGCTTTATGGACATCCGCAAGCGGGTTTACGAGCTGCCGCCACTGGGGCAAAAAGCTCAGCTCATCTGCATCCCCACCACTTCCGGCACGGGATCCGAGGTGACGCCCTTTGCCGTAGTGACCGATGACCGGGTGGGGATCAAATACCCCCTGGCGGACTACGCCCTCACCCCCACCATGGCCATTGTGGATCCGGATCTCACCTTAAAGATGCCCAAGAAGCTAACGGCTTACGGCGGCATCGATGCCCTCACCCATGCTCTGGAAGCCTATGTGTCGGTGATGGCCAGCGATTTTACCGATGGGCTGGCATTACAAGCCATCAAGCTGCTCATGACCTACTTGCCGCGGGCCTATGAAAAAGGTGCTGCAGATCCAGAAGCCCGAGAAAAAGTTCACTACGCCGCCACCATTGCCGGCATGGCCTTTGCCAACGCCTTTTTGGGGGTGTGCCACTCCCTGGCCCACAAGCTGGGATCCACCTTCCATCTGCCCCACGGCCTGGCCAATGCCCTGATGATTACCCACGTCATCCGCTACAACGCCACCGACGCCCCCTTTAAGCAGGCCATTTTTCCCCAATACCGCTATCCCAACGCCAAGCACCGCTACGCTGAAATTGCCGATTACCTGCAGTTGGGCGGGGCGGATGACGATGAAAAGGTCATGCGCCTCATCGAGGCCATCGAAGAACTCAAGCGGAAACTGGGGATCCCGGCCACCATTCGCGAGGCCCTGGGGGAGAAAGAGCGGGAGTTTTACGACCGTCTGGAGGCGATGGCGGAGCAAGCCTTTGACGACCAATGCACCGGCGCCAACCCCCGCTATCCCCTCATTCAAGACATGAAGGAGCTGTACGTTTTGGCCTATCGGGGCTGCCGGGTGGATTCTGCCCTCTACCACCAGCCGGAACCAGTGTTGGCCTAAGGAGTAGGGTATGTGGCAACGACTGGATCCCAGTGTGGATATCTGGAGGGCCCGATCCCATCCCCTGAATCCCATTTTTCTGCCCCGTTCGGTGGCGGTGGTGGGGGCCACGGAGCGGGAGGGCAGCGTGGGGCGGACGGTGTTGTGGAACCTCATTAGCCACCCCTTTGGCGGCACGGTTTACCCGGTCAATCCCAAGCGGCACCAGGTGTTGGGGATCCGGGCCTACGAGCGGCTGTCCGCTCTGCCGGAGCCGGTGGATCTGGCCATTATCGCCATTCCGGCAGCGGGGGTGCCCAAGGTGGTGCAGGAGTGCGTAGAAGCCGGGGTCAAGGGCGCCATTGTTCTTTCAGCAGGCTTCAAGGAAACGGGCCCTGCTGGCTGGGAGCTGGAGAAGCAAATTCAGCAGACTATCCAATCGCGTCAGCGGGACGGAGTCCTTGGGAAGCTGCGCTTGATTGGCCCCAACTGCCTGGGGATCCAAAACCCCCACACGGGCTTAAACGCCACCTTTGCTGCCCAGATGGCCCGGCCCGGCAATGTGGGCTTCATCAGCCAAAGTGGGGCCCTGTGCACCTCGATCCTGGACTGGAGCCTGCAGGAAAATGTGGGCTTCAGTGCCTTTATCTCTCTGGGATCGATGCTGGATGTGGGCTGGGGAGACTTAATCGACTACTTGGGCGAGGATCCCCATACCCACAGCATTGTCTTGTACATGGAATCCATCGGGGATGCCCGCTCTTTTCTGTCCGCGGCCCGAGAGGTGGCCCTGAGCAAGCCCATCATTGTCATCAAGGCGGGGCGCACCCAGGCGGCAGCCCAAGCAGCCGCTTCCCACACGGGCTCCCTCACCGGCAGCGATGCGGTTTTGGATGCGGCCTTCCGCCGTTGCGGCGTGCTGCGGGTGGATCACATTGAAGATCTCTTCGACCTGGCGGAGGTGCTGGCCAAACAGCCCCGTCCTCAGGGC
This sequence comes from Synechococcus sp. R6-7, assembly GCF_047461695.1. Lineage (NCBI taxonomy): Bacteria > Bacillati > Cyanobacteriota > Cyanophyceae > Synechococcales > Synechococcaceae > Synechococcus > Synechococcus sp. R6-7. The sequence goes on along the minus strand of NZ_JANSHS010000120.1, from coordinate 6,378 downwards.
CCTCACCTGACCATCCTCACCAATGCCGGCGGGCCAGGGGTGCTGGCCACCGATGCCCTCATCCGCGCCGGGGGATCCCTGGCCGAGCTTTCTCCCCAAACCCTGGAGCAGCTTAACCAGCTCTTGCCCCCCCACTGGAGCCACGGCAACCCCATCGATATCCTGGGCGATGCCGATCCGGAGCGCTTTGCCCAAGTTTTGGAAGTGGTGTTGCGGGATCCCGGCAGCCAGGGCTGTCTGGTCATCCTCACCCCCCAAGCCATGACGGATCCCACCCGCACGGCTGAGAAAGTGGTGGAGACCTGGCGGCGCAGCGGATCCCGGCAGCCCATTCTGGCCAGTTGGATGGGGGGAGCTGGCGTGGATGCGGGCGAGCACATCCTCAACCAAGCCGGGATCCCCACCTACCGCTACCCGGATCAAGCGGCGCGGGTGTTTAGCCATCTGTGGCGCTTTAGTGACAACCTCAAGGCCCTCTACGAAACCCCCACCCTGGCTCCCACCAGGCCAGTGGAGCAGGAAAAAGTGCAGCAAACCCTTGCCCAGGCGAGGCGGGAAGGCCGCACGCTTCTCACGGAGGTCGAATCTAAGGAAATCCTGGCCGCCTACGGGATCCCCGTGGTGCCGACGCGGGTGGCCGAGAGCCCCGAAGCGGCGGTGGAAGCTGCCGAGGCCATGGGTTACCCGGTGGTGGTGAAACTCTACTCCCACACCCTCACCCACAAAACCGATGTGGGCGGCGTGCAGCTCAACCTGCCCGATGCTGAGGCGGTGCGCCGGGCCTTCGGGCAAATCCTCCGCAACGTCAGCGAGAAAGCGGGGCCGGAGCACTTCCAGGGGGTCACGGTGCAGCCGATGGTGGACACGGATGGCTATGAGCTGATCCTGGGGAGCAGCCAGGATCCCCAATTTGGGCCGGTGTTGCTGTTTGGCAGTGGCGGACAACTGGTGGAGGTGTTTCAGGATCGCTCCATTGGCCTTCCCCCCCTCAACACCACCTTGGCGCGGCGCCTGATGGAAAACACCCTCATCTACAAGGCCCTCAGGGGGGTACGCGGACGCCCAGCTGTCGATCTGGAGGCCCTGGAACAGCTCTTGGTGCGCTTTAGCCAACTGGTGGCCGAGCAGCGGGAGATTAAAGAGATCGACATCAATCCGCTGCTGGCTTCCAGCGAGGGCCTGCTGGCTTTGGATGCCCGCGTCATTTTGCGAACCGAGCAGGATCCCCAGGTGCCCTTGGCCATCCGCCCCTATCCCACCCAGTACATCTGGAGCTTCCGGGACGGCATCACCATTCGCCCCATTCGCCCTGAAGACGAGCCTTTGGTGATCGATTTTCACCGCCACGTCTCCGATTACAGCGTCTATCTGCGCTACTTCCACCCGATCAAATACAGCGTCCGCATCGCCCACGAGCGCCTTACCCGCATTTGCTTTAACGATTACGACCGCGAGATTGCCTTAGTAGCAGAAAAACAGGAGCCAGAGGCCAATCGCGTCAGCGGGACGAAGTCCTTAATCCTCGGCATCAGCCGCCTCTCCAGAAAACATGGCTTTCCCCAAGAAGCAGAGTTTGCCATGCTGGTGGCGGATCCCTACCAACGGCAAGGGATTGGCACAGAGCTGTTGACCCGCCTGATTCAGGTGGCCCGCTGCGAAGGGATCCAGCGCCTCACCGGCGAGGTTCTTGGCGAAAACGAGGCCATGCGCCGCCTGTGTCAGCGGCTGGGGTTCCAGTTGCACCCTTCTCCAGAGGATCCTGGCATTCTCAAGGCCACGCTGGATCTCGCTGTCGATGCGGCGATCCCCACCCCCTGTCCTGCCTAGGGATCCTTAAATAAAAACGGTTTGCCGACCGGCTTACCGTAGAATAGGAACAAGGGCCTGCTCCTTCCGCCTACAGCAAGCGGAGCCCCTCTGTCGGAGAGAGGCTGGGGGCGAGGGCGGCCCGAGGTTTTGAGGACGGCTATGGAGGTTACAAAGACAGGCGGGATCCAGAGGCTGCTGGCGAGCGGGGGACGGTGGCTGGGGATGGGATCCCTGCTGCTCTGCCTTCTGCTTGGCCTTGGCGGCTGTGGCCGAGGGGGGGGATTGCAGGGGGAAGTCAGGATCCTCCTCGCTTCTTTTGCGGTGACGCGGGATGCCTACCGGCAGATCATCCCTGCTTTTGAGGCCGATTGGCTGGCGAAAACGGGGCAACGGGTGCGCGTAGAAAGCAGCTACGGCGGCTCGGCAACGCAGTCGCGGGCAGTTATTGACGGGCTGGATGCCGATGTGGTGGCCTTGGCCCTAGCTTTGGATGTGGAGCGCATCGTGGCTGCGGGTCTCATCCAGCCGGGGTGGGAAGCCCGCACCCCCAACCAAGGGATCGTCACCCGCTCGGTGGCGGTGATTGTAACGCGGGAGGGCAACCCCCAAGGGATCCGCTCTTGGCAAGATCTGGCTCGGCCCGGCTTGCAGGTGGTTACCGCCAACCCCAAGACCTCAGGGGGCGCCCGCTGGAACTTTTTAGCCCTCTGGAGCGCTGTCCCTGAACCCCAGGCTCTGGCCTTCACCACCCAGGTCTACAAGAATGTCCGCATTTTGCCGCGGGACTCACGAGAGGCCACCGATGTTTTTTTCCAAAAAGGGCAAGGGGATGCCCTGCTCACCTACGAACATGAGGTGATCTTGGCCAGCCTGCGCGGCCAATCCCTGTTCTATGTGGTGCCGGATCCCAACATTTCCATCGACAACCCCGTAGCCGTGGTGGATGCCAATGTGGATCGCAAAGGCACCCGTGCCGTGGCCGAAGCCTTTGTGGACTACCTATTCACCCCAGAAGCGCAGCGGGCCTTTGCCGAGGTGGGCTTTCGCCCGGTAGAACCCACAGTGGCCCAAGAGTTTGCCTGGCGTTACCCTCCTGTTGAGAAGCGGGTTACCGTCGCCGACCTGGGCGGATGGGAGGTTGTCCAAAGCCGCTTTTTTGCCGATGGGGCCTTGTTTGACCGCATCCAAGCTCAGTTGTAGGGAGTCTCCCTTGTTTTGGATCCCCATTCAAGTTATCTTGGGAGCTGTATCAACGGTTTGTTGACAGGTTTACCGTAGATTAGCCGCGGGTTTAACTTCCCTCACCCTCTCCAGAAGACTCAGCCGGCAACCATCCAGCAACTTCTCAGGCAAACCACTAGCTAGGCAGAACCTATGGGTATCACCATCGAAGGGGTATCGAAGCGTTTTGGGCAGTTTCAGGCCCTTCACCCCACCGATCTCACCATTCCCACGGGATCCCTGGTTGCCCTCTTGGGGCCATCGGGTTCTGGCAAATCCACCCTGCTGCGCCTGATTGCCGGCCTAGAAAAGCCGGATACGGGGCGGATTTCCCTCACCGGGCGGGATGCTACCCATGCCAGCGTCCAGGAGCGCAACATTGGTTTTGTTTTTCAGCACTACGCCCTGTTCAAGCACATGACGGTGCGGCAGAACATCGCCTTTGGCTTGGAGATCCGCAAGGCTTCACGGGCCGAGATTCGGGCACGGGTGGATGAGCTGCTGGAGCTGGTGCAGCTATCGGGGTTCGGGGATCGCTACCCCTCTCAACTCTCTGGGGGGCAGCGGCAGCGGGTGGCCCTGGCCCGCGCTTTGGCGGTGGAGCCGCAGGTGTTGCTGTTGGATGAGCCCTTTGGGGCCCTGGATGCCAAAGTCCGCAAAGAGCTGCGCAAGTGGTTGCGGCGCCTGCACGATGAGGTGCATGTGACAACGGTATTTGTAACCCATGATCAAGAGGAAGCCATGGAGGTGGCGGATCAGATCGTGGTGATGAACCAGGGGCGGATCGAACAGGTGGGATCCCCGGCAGAAATCTATGACCATCCAGCTACACCCTTTGTGATGAGCTTTGTCGGCCCGGTCAACGAGCTTTCTCCCCGCTCCCAACTCTTTTGCCAGCTTCCCGAGGTGCAGGCCGGCCCGCATCAGCTTTTTTTGCGCCCCCACGATGTGCAGATTGAGGTCAACCCCGGCAGCAGTGGTGTTTCTGCCCGCGTTAAGGAGATCATCCACCTGGGTCGGGAGATTCAGGCGGAGCTGATTCTTAGCGATGGCGGATCCCTGTGGGCCCATCTCAGCCGCGAGCAATATGCCAACCAACCCCTGCAGGTGGGGCAGCAGGTCTATGTGCGCCCCAAGGTGGTGAAAGCCTTTCCCGTCAAAAAAACCGAGATGACCGCAATGCCGGTGGGAGCTTGAGAAACGTTGCTGCAAGCTTTGTCTCAACTGTCTTGGCCGTGGCGGCTGACCCTGGGCTATCTCTTCTTGATGTTGGTTCTGCCGCTGGCTGCCTTGATTGCCAAGTCCAGCAGCGTGGGCTGGGCGGAGTTTTGGCGGATCGCGACGGATCCCGTGGCCCTCTCCGCCTATGAAGTTACTTTTGTAACCGCGTTGCTGGCGGCTCTGATCAACGGCGTGATGGGCACCCTGACTGCCTGGGTGCTGGTGCGCTACGCCTTCCCCGGCAAAAAGCTTCTCGAGGGGTTGATCGATCTGCCGTTTGCTTTGCCCACCGCCGTGGCCGGCCTCACCCTGGCAACGGTTTACAGCAGCAACGGCTGGATTGGATCCCTTTTGGCCCCTTTGGGGATCCGCATCTCCTTTACCCGCTTGGGGGTGGGGGTGGCGATGCTGTTTATTTCTTTTCCCTTTGTGGTGCGGACGGTGCAGCCGGTGTTGCAGGAGCTGGAGAAAGATGTAGAAGAGGCAGCCTGGAGTTTGGGGGCTTCCCGCTTTCAGACCTTCCGACGGGTGGTGCTGCCCCAGATTCTGCCGGCAGTGCTCACCGGGGTAGCCCTAGGGTTTTCCCGCGCCGTTGGGGAATACGGCTCTGTGGTGATCATTGCTTCCAGCATTCCCTTTCGGGACTTGATTGCGGCGGTGCTGGTGATTCAGCGGCTGGAACAACACGACTATGCCGGGGCAACGGTGATCGGAACGGTGATGTTGGGGATCTCTTTCCTGTCGCTGGTGGTAATTAATCTTCTGCAAGCCTGGGGAAGCCGCCATGAAACCTAAGGGGGTATCGGGTGTCAAGCCGGAGCCATCGACAAACCCTTGGCTGTCGGGCCTGTTGATCGGGATCGTCGGGCTTTACATCGCGCTGCTGCTCGGGATCCCGGTGGTGAACATCTTCTATCAGGCGTTTCGAGAAGGGATCCCAGCCTTTCTCCATCGCCTGACAGAGCGGGAGTTGCTCAGTGCCCTGCGGTTGACGGTGCTAACCGCCCTGGTCGTTGTGCCCCTCAATACCTTTTTCGGCCTCTGTGCTGCCTTGGCCATTGCTCATCGGCGTTTTCCGGGGCGGGCGCTGCTGCTGAGCCTGATCGATCTGCCCTTTTCCATTTCCCCGGTGGTGGCTGGCCTAATGCTGGTGCTCATCTTCGGGCGTCAGGGTTGGCTGGGATCCTGGAACTTGCGGGTTATCTTTGCCTTTCCGGGCATTGTGTTGGCAACGGCTTTCATCACCCTTCCTTTTGTGGCGCGGGAAGTGTTGCCGGTGTTGGAGGAGGCAGGCACCGACCAGGAAGAAGCCGCCAAAACGCTGGGGGCGACCCCCTGGCAGATCTTCTGGAGAATCACCCTGCCCAACATCCGCTGGGGCCTTCTGTACGGCGTCATCTTGACCAATGCCCGCGCCATGGGGGAGTTCGGCGCTGTGGCTGTGGTTTCCGGCAACATCATTGGCCGCACCCAGACCTTGCCCCTGTTCGTGGAAGATGCCTACCGCAGTTATGCCACCGGCTCAGCCTATGCGGCGGCGGTGGTGCTCTCCTTGCTGGCGGTGGTAACCCTAGTGGCTAGGGAGTTCCTTGAGCGGGGATCCCATTCCCGCCGGATCTTTTGATCCGTCAGGGTGTGGATCAGACGGGCTCGGTGAGGATCTCTGGCAGACAAACCTTAGTGCCCCCCAGGCCGCAGTAGCCGCGCGGATTCTTGGCCAGATATTGCTGGTGGTAGTCTTCGGCGTAGTAAAACTCAGGCGCGTCTAAGATCTCGGTGGTGATCTGGCCGTAGCCGTGGGCGGTCAGGGCCTGCTGATAGAGATCGCGGGTTTTTTCCGCCAGCTCCCGCTGCGCCGGAGAATACACATAGATGCCGGAGCGGTATTGGGTGCCCACATCATTGCCCTGGCGCATCCCCTGGGTAGGGTCGTGATTTTCCCAAAACACCTTCAGCAGTTGGGCATAGCTGACCTGAGCTGGGTCGTAAACCACCCGCACCACCTCGTTGTGGCCAGTCAGGCCAGTACAGACCTCTTCATAGGTGGGGTTGGGGGTAAACCCGCCAGCGTAGCCCACCGCCGTGCTGAACACCCCTGGCACCTGCCAAAACTTGCGCTCTGCCCCC
>NZ_JANSHS010000119.1:0-2689 GCF_047461695.1 Synechococcus sp. R6-7 | reverse complement strand
GGGTTTTGGGGGTTAGAGGCATGCTCTTCTAAGGTGGGATTGGTGATGGCCAAAGCAGCCACTCCTCCCGCCAAAACCAGCCCGGAAAGCAAGGAAAAGACCTTCAGCATCGCAGCCTCCGAAACCGAATTCTTTATTCTGCTATAGGCTTGAGCCACCTCAACAGGGATCTTTCGGCAGAAGCCAAAGGACTCCGTCCTGCCTCTGGCGGGGTTGTTGCTATGGACAAGGGATCGCAATGCTGTTGCAATGGGAACGGCCAGGAACTGCCCCACAGAAGGGCTCCATCCCTTGATTGAGTTGCCGGCCCACAGGTTAGGATGGGATCCGACGCGCAAACAGCTTGCTGCTCTCTATGGAACTTGCCGATCTAAGACGCACCCTAGAATCGCTCACCTTGCGCCTGAGCAACGCTCAGGACTATCTTTGACCTGCCCCACTTGGAGCAACAGATTGCCATCCTAGAGCAAGAAGCCTCGCAGCCGCAGTTTTGGAATGATGTAGAGGCAGCCCGCCGCCACCTGCAAAAGCTCAACAGCCTCAAGGCCTCCTGGGATCAGGTGCACCGCTGGAAGGATCGCCTGGAAGATGCCGCCAGCGCCCTCGAGCTGCTCCAAGAAGAGCCCGATCCGGAACTCTTAGCCGAGACAGCGGGATCCCTGGCAGTGGTGGAGCGGGAGTTGGGCCAGTGGGAGCTGCAGCAACTGCTCTCCGGCCCCTACGACAAAAACGGTGCCATCCTCACCATCACCGCCGGCGCAGGGGGAACCGATGCCCAGGACTGGGCGGAAATGCTCCTGAAAATGTACACCCGCTGGGCCGAAAACCAGGGCTACAAGGTCAGCCTCTCGGAATACTCCGAAGGTGCTGAAGCCGGCATCAAGTCCGCCACCCTGCTGATCGAAGGCCCCTACGCCTATGGTTATCTCTCTGCCGAGAAGGGTAACCACCGGATGGAGCGCATCAGCCCCTTCAACGCCAACGGCAAACGGCAAACCAGCTTTGCTGGCGTAGAGGTGATGCCGATTCTGGAAGAGGAAAGCGAGTATGAGCTGAAGATGGAAGATCTGGAGTTCGAGACCTCCCGCTCAGGTGGGGCAGGTGGCCAAAACGTGAACAAAGTGGAAACAGCGGTGCGGGTGATCCACAAGCCCACCGGCATTGCCGTGCGCTGCACCGAGGAGCGCTCCCAACTGCAAAACAAAGAGCGAGCCATCCAGATCTTGAAGGCCAAGCTGATCGAGATGGAAGAGGAAAAACGCAGACAAAAGCTGGCCGAGATCCGCGGCGAGATGGTGACTCAGGGCTTTGGGGGGCGTATTCGCACCTACACCTTCGATCCCTACAAGCTGATCAAAGATCACCGCACCAACGCCGAAACCTACAATGTCGAGGCCTTTATGAACGGCGAGCCGGAGGAGCTGATGCATTTTATCCAGGCCTATCTGCGGCAGGAATACGCCAAACAACAGGCCGCCGCAGTCTAGGGCCGGCTGTAGCGCTCCCACACCGCCTGCATGAGGGCAGCCCGCTCCTGGGCTGAGAGCTGGGTCAAGGTCAGGGGATCCCCTTCCTGGAAAAACTCCCCTACCCCCCATCCCACGGCCCGGGGAGAGGCGGTTTTGGCTTGCAGGGATCCCGCCCAAGCCAACCCGTGCCAGGCGCCGATGGGAGTCTCCAGCGCCGAAGAAAAGACCAGATCCAGGCCGGGATGGCGGCTGAGATACTCTCGCAGCGCAATGCAGGAGCCCACCAGAGACGGCTTCACCACCAGGATCCCTTTCCATCCTGACCGATGGATCGCTTGCAACTGCTCCAGGCAGGCCACCGATTCATCCAAAGCAACGGGGGTTTGGTACTGGCGGCTGAGCTCCACCAAATGGGCGTGCTGATCCGGCGGCAGAGGCTGCTCCAAAAACTCGATCTTGACCGGCGAGGCCTGGTTGAGCCGATCACAAACGGCCAGCCACCGGTGGGCCTCCGCAAGCGCTAACCCCCCATTGGCATCCAAACGCAGACGGGATCCCGGCGGCAACCGCTCCAGCCATTGCTCCAGCTTCTCCAACTCCTGCTGCATGGGATCCCTCCCCACCTTGAGCTTGTACACCGACCGCGTGAGTGGGACGGAGTCCTTGTAGGAGTCCTTGTAAGATTCCGGCGGCAGGGTCTCCCCCAAAAGTTCACAGAAAGAGAGTAGAGAGAGATCCTTGTTCAACCAATCGGGATCCCGACAGGCCAGCCAAGCGCCTTCCAACCCAAACCGGCAGGCCGGCAGTGCTTCTGGGATCCCCAAAATATACGCCTCCGACAAAAGAGGGGGCAGCTGCCGACAAAACGCCAGAGCCTGCTCTAAGGTCTCGCTGCCAAACCAAGGGATGGGAGCAATTTCCCCATATCCCTGACAGCCTGTCTCCCGATCTGTAAGTCGGATCAGGATCCCTTCGCGCACGGACCACAGTCCGTGGTGGGTACGCAGGGGCCGCCGAAAGGGACGCCAGTAGGGGCAAAACGCAAAGGAAAACCGCTTTTCCAGCCGCCCAAGCGGCACGGATCCCTCTTTTTGGGTATCCCCTGCAGATGATCTGCTGTGCCTACCAGCCACAAAAAGCTCAAGCAAGATAAAGAAAGGAAAAACGCCAGTTTTCTCAGAGGGCTGCTATTCAGCTTACTAGCGCAGGAGCCCCGCACT
>NZ_JANSHS010000118.1:0-10099 GCF_047461695.1 Synechococcus sp. R6-7 | reverse complement strand
GGGGCGTGGCCTGGTGGATATCGGCGTGGTGCAGCTTCAGCCGGGGGTGGATCCGGATCCCTTGGTGCGGCAGATGCGAGCTTTGCTGCCGGAAGATGTGCGGGTGCTCTCACGGGCAGAGTTTATCGACATGGAGCAAACCTACTGGGAAGAGGGCACGGCCATTGGCTTTATTTTCGGCCTGGGGGTGGGCATGGGCTTCATTGTCGGCATTGTGATTGTCTATCAAATTCTCTACACCGATGTGTCGGATCACCTGGCGGAATATGCCACTCTCAAAGCCATGGGCTATACCGATACCTACCTGCTGGGGGTGGTATTTCAGGAGGCGCTCCTGCTGGCCGGATTGGGGTACATTCCTGCCTTTGCCCTGTCGGTTTTGCTCTACGATTTGACGGCCAATGCCACGTTGCTGCCTATTGCCATGACCTTCAACCGGGCAGTGCTGGTGCTGGGGCTGGCGGTGAGCATGTGTTTCATCTCAGGAGCGATTGCCGTGCGACGGCTGCGGGCAGCCGATCCTGCCGACATTTTCTAGAGTTTTGGCCATGGGTGAAGCGCTAGGGTGTTGAGCAATAGTCTGTCAAAGGGGGCTGGATGGATGGTGAAGGGTTTGAACTAAACTGTCTAAAAACTGCTGGGATCCTCATCAACGCTCTCCGGCCAAAGGTTTCTAAATGGTCTCATCTCAACGCTCCAAATGACGGCCTAAGTGGTCAATGAGTTGTCAACGCAAAGTTTTGAGATTTTGAGTTTCCTATGCTGACTCCTCTTCTCGATCAAGCTGCCCTTGCTTCTGCCCAGAATGCCGTTGAGCCAGTGGTGAAAGCCGAAGGTGTAAACCACTATTTCGGCGAGGGATCCCTGCGCAAGCAGATTCTCTTCGACATTAGCTTTGCCCTGCAGCCAGGGGAGATCGTGCTGCTGACTGGCCCTTCCGGCTCCGGCAAAACCACCCTGCTGACGCTGCTGGGGGCCTTGCGCTCGGTGCAGGAGGGCAGCTTGCGGGTGTTGGGACAGGAGCTGCGGGGAGCTCAGCCCAGTACTCTCATTCAAATCCGCCGCCAGGTCGGGTACATTTTCCAGGCCCATAACCTGCTGCGATCCCTGACGGCAGCCCAAAACGTGCGCATGGCCCTGGAGCTGCACAACGGCCTCTCTCCTCAGGAAGCCCAGCAGCGAGCGGAAGCAATGCTGGCGGCGGTGGGCCTGGGGGGTCGCGTCCACTACTACCCGGAACAGCTTTCCGGCGGACAAAAGCAGCGGGTGGCCATTGCCCGCGCCTTGGTTAGCCATCCCAAGCTGGTGCTGGCGGACGAGCCCACGGCAGCCCTAGATAGTAAGTCGGGCCGCGAGGTGGTGACCCTGATGGAGAAGCTGGCGCGGGAGCAGGGCTGCACCATCCTCATGGTGACCCACGACAACCGCATCCTGGACATCGCGGATCGGGTGCTGCACATGGAGGATGGCCGGCTGGAGAGCCAAGGGGTTGCCTAGCTTTGCCCAGAGCAGGCGTGGCGGCGGTACCAGTCGATGGTGCGCTGCAGCCCTTCCCGCAAGCCGACTTTGGCCACAAAACCCATCCTCTCTCGGGCCTTGGAGACATCCAGACAGCGGCGGGGTTGGCCGTTGGGCTTGTCCGTTTGCCAGCGGATCTCTCCCCGGAACTCCATCAGCTCGCAGATGAGGGCAATCAGATCCCGGATGGAGATCTCTTCACCGGTGCCCAGGTTCAAGGGATCCGCCCCGTCGTAAAGCTGGGTGGCCATGACAATGCCGCGGGCCGCATCTTCAGCGTAGAAAAACTCGCGGGTGGGGCTGCCATCCCCCCACACTTCGACGTAGTTTTGGCCCCGTTGCTGCGCTTCGTGCACTTTGCGGATCAAGGCTGGGATGACGTGGGAGCTTTCGGGGTCGAAGTTGTCCATGGGGCCGTAGAGGTTCACCGGCAGGAGGTAGATGCCGTTGAAGCCGTACTGCTGCCGGTAGGCCTGCAGCTGCACCAGCAGGGCTTTCTTGGCGATGCCGTAGGGGGCGTTGGTCTCCTCTGGGTAGCCGTTCCAGAGATCCTCTTCCTTGAAGGGAACGGGGGTGAACTTGGGATAGGCGCAGATGGTGCCCACGCAGACAAACTTCTCCACCCCGGCCAGGTAGGCGGCGTGGATGAGCTGGGATCCCATGATGAGGTTGTCGTAGAAGAGTTCTGCCGGCTTGGCTTGGTTGAGGCCGATGCCACCCACGTGGGCGGCCAAATGGATGACGATATCTTGCCCTTGCACCACCTCTTGGCAGACTTCCCAACGGCGCAGATCCTGGGTGCGGGAGCGCGGGATGCGCACCTGCTCCGGCTTTACCCCCAGCACCTGCAACTGTTGCAGCACATGTTTGCCCAAAAAGCCGCTGCCCCCTGTGAGCAAAATGCGCTTCTGGCTGAGATCGACGGAGCTGGGCAAGCTGTTGGGCATAGATCCGACGCAGAGAACTTCCGGCTTTCATTATGCTGCAGACGGGATAGCCGTATTCCAGACTTGTTGGCGATGGTCATCGAGAATAGGCAAGGCATCAACTCAAAACCTGGGCAAACCGCGCCGGCGACAGAGCAGGGATCCATTCATCCGCTTGTCCATAGGCTTGTTGGGCGAAGCGACGGGCCAAAGCGGGCAGGATGGGCAGGGGATTGCTGAAGCCGGAAAACAGTTGTAAGCCTTCCCAGCCGGGCAGGGATCCGACCAGAGGCTGGTGATCAGCGCTGAAGGCCACCAAGCAGTGATACCACCGTCCAGGCAGGTGGGCCAACTTGGGCAGGTAGCGACCGGCTTGTGCCCGGATCTGGGCTTCGCTGGCGGCTGCATCCACCTCGGCATGGGGATCCGTCAATACCCGGCTGATCTGGCCCATGCGAATGCTGCCATCTACAAATTGCAGGATCCCGGCATCCAGAATCGGCGGGCAAAGCTCGTGCCCTGGCTCGTCCCAAAGGGGATCCCGATCGGGATGGGCGGCTTGTCGTTCCAGTTCCAAGCGTTGCACGGGCACGCTCATCACCAACGCTTTCAATTGCAAATCCGAGGGCTCCAGCTCCAGGGATTCGGCATGGGTGTAGTAGATGGGCACCCGGATTCCCGCTTGGCGCAACAGAGCCCGTGTCCAGCCGCCGGCACACACCACCACCTGGCCTGCTCCGTAGCAGTCGGCTCCGGACTCTACGCCCGTGATGCGCGCTCCCTGCCGCCGCAGGGCCGTTGCTGTTGCGATCAAGAGGGATCCCCCCAATCGTTGAAAGGCTTTTTGAAAGGCCAGCGCCGTCAACAAGGGGTTGATGTGGCCATGCCGAGCCCAGAGGACTACTTCCAGAGCGGCCGGATCCAGCAGCGGCTCCAGCTCGCAGGCTGCCGCCACCGAAATCCGCCGGGGTGGGATGCGACAGTCGGCCAGATCCGCCTCAACGGCCTCTGCATCGTAGCCGGGGGCAATGGGCATGAGCAGGTCCAGCTCACGAAATTGAATGTCTGCCTCCAACTCCTCTGACAGGGTGCGGTAGCGTTGGATCCCTTCTTCCCCCAAAGCTTTGAGCATCGGCGTTTTGCCCGCCCAATGGGCCAAGCCCCCGTAGCTGTAGCGGGTTGCTCCGTTCAGCACTCCATCTTTCTCCATCAGCAGAACGGATCCCCCCTGGCGGGCCAGTTCATAGCTTAGGGCTGCCCCGGTAATCCCACCGCCGATCAGAATCCAGTCGTAGTTGGCCATCACTTCCCTCTTTGCCCTGAACCTCATCTTGCGGCAAAGAGGCTCAGTTTGGGGTAGCGAGCGCAGCAGAACTCGGATCCGCACTGGTGGCGGTACTGGCTGAAGCGGAACTCACAAAGGGCTTCCTTGAGTCCAGATTGAGAGTCCCCTTGGGTCCAGAGTCAACATAAAAGGCAGGTTAGTGGCATCGGCCATCTGCAAATGAACCTGTGGCGGCATCTGGCCCAGACTTTATCGCTGCACACTTCCCCAACGGGCAAACCCAGACAGACATAGTATCAACAGAAATAGGCAGGGATCGCCGGGATCTCTGCCCATCTCAAGCCCGAAATTGGATCTCTTCTCGGCTTTCCTCAAGCCTCTTCAAGACTCCTGCGCCAGGCGAGCGTAAAACAAGCCTTGAACGCGAACAGTGTGGGGTTCCATCGCCCCTTGCTCGGTGCTGGAAGGCTGAATGCTAACAAAGGATCCCGCCATTTCGCCAGTGCTGGGATCCACGCGAGCAATCCGCAGGGACATTTTCCCCTGGGAAACCTCGTCCACCTTGCGGTTGGTGGCAAAATCATCTTTGGCAGCCTGTAGACCTACCGCAGTGTCGTAGCCGGTGTTGGATCCCCGCCCGCGCGGGTCGAGGAAGGTGCTGCTGTGATAGCCGGGCACCAAGAACTCCCCTTCAAAATCGGTCGAAGGGTCAATGGCGGAGCCCTGGGCAGTGGCGACCAAGTCCTTCACGCTAAACAGAAACGGCACCAGCTCGCGGCGGGGCATTTGGCCGGTGGTCGGCTGAAAGGTGATCCCATCCACCACTTTGAGCTCCAGCGCGCCGTCTTTGGGAGTCACCTCGGCTTTAATCGGCCCCAGAGTGGCCGCTGAGATCATGATGTTTTTGGCCTTGATGAACTCTTTCTCGCCGTTCCGCTTTTCCTCTTCCACCTCAATTTGCACCGGCTGGAAGCAGACATCCGTCAGCTTCAGGGATCCCCCCCTAGGCACTTCGATACGGCCCCGGGCGTTGTCCGAGACCGAAGGGCAAATGGCGGCCTTGCCGGTGTTGCGGATCTGGTCATAGGTCAGCGGCGCCTTGGCAGCCTTAGCCGGAACAGCAAAGACGCTCAAACAAAGCGCCAACAGGATGGCGAGCAGTGGACGGTACCGCATAATCAACCTCGAAAAACCTTTTTTGAATCTGAACGCTGCTGGGGGAAATAAGCCCGAATGCCCCCATTGTACGCAATCGTGATCCCCCTCAGAGGAAGTGCCTCAAAATTAGCCACCCACCAACAGGGATCCCAGCCAGCGTTCCCGAATCTGGGTGATCAACTCGCGGATAGGCTGTTGGTTGACACGGTAGCTGATGGGATGGGCAATCAGGCGAGCTGTACTCTCGAATAGGCAGTCTCGCTCAATCAGGCCGTTTTCCCTCAGGGTGCGCCCTGTGGCTACCAAGTCGACGATGGCATCGGCCATGCCGGTGAGGGGGGCCAACTCCACCGAACCATAGAGAGAGATAAGCTCCACCGGCAAATCCAGGCGGTCAAAATACTCCCGGGCGCAGCCGACAAACTTAGAAGCCACGCGGGCATGAGCAGGCAACTGAGCTGCCGAGTGGTAGGGGCTATCTTGGGGAAGGGCCACCGACATGCGACAGTGGCCAAATTGGAGATCCAACAGGTGGGCCACCCGCGCTTCGGTGCCGGCATAGCGCTCCCGCAAGACGTCGTAGCCGACAATGCCCAACTGCGCCTGCCCGTACTCCACGTACACCGGCACATCGTGAGTGCGCACCAGCAGCGCTTCGTAGCGTTGTCCGTTCAGCCGGGTGGGGGATTCAATCCGCAGCAGGCGATTGCCGGGATCCAAAAAACGGCTGAAATCGATCCCCACCTGCTGCAGGCATTGAATGGCCTCAGGCAGCAAGGCCCCCTTGGCCAGGGCAATCGTGATGGGTGGGCTGTCGGGACGGCCATCCAGCATCTTTTTCAGGATCTACTACATTTGTTCTGATACATCCGTCTGAATCTTGGGCCAGGAGCAATCAATGTAAGAATGCTGGGATCCCCGTCTGCCGGGTGGAACTCTCAGGAGAGACGGGGCAAAACGAGGGGCTCAGGGGAAACCCTTGGCGAAATGCCCAGAGGCGGGCGGGTTCTCCCAGAAGAGCAGACCCCCTCGATTGTAGGGGATCGGACTCCCAGCAGCGATTCCCCGGCCTCTTGAAAGCCCCGCCGGTTCTCTGGAATGCCGATCCTGGGATGATAAAGTCAGAGCACGGTTAGCCCGGAGGAGTGACGACGGCATGAAAGCCATGATCCTGGCAGCAGGCAAAGGCACGCGGGTACGGCCCATCACCTACATGATGCCGAAGCCGATGATCCCCATTTTGCACAAGCCTGTCATGGAATTTTTGGTGGAGCTGCTGCGGGAACACGGCTTCGACCAGATCATGGTCAACACCAGCCACTTGGCCCACCAAATCGAAGACTACTTTCGAGATGGGCAGCAATGGGGGGTTCACATCGGCTTTTCCTTCGAAGGCCATTTTGAGAACGGCCAGCCGGTGGCCGAACCTCTGGGCTCCGCCGGCGGTATGCGCAAGATCCAGGATTTCTCCGGATTTTTCGACAGTACCTTTGTGGTGCTCTGTGGGGATGCCCTGATCGACCTGAACCTCACGCAGATCGTCAACTTCCACAAATCCAAGGGAGCGCTGGCCACCGTGGTGTTGCGGGAGGTGGATCCCAGCCAGGTCTCCAGCTACGGAGTGGTGGTAACCGATGAGACGGGTCGCATCACTGCCTTCCAAGAAAAGCCCAGGCGGGAAGAGGCCCTCAGCCACACCATCAACACCGGCATCTACGTTTTCGAGCCGGAAGTGTTCGACTACATTCCCCCCGGCTGCCCCTACGACATCGGCAGCGATCTCTTCCCGGCCTTGGTGAAAGCGGGCGCTCCCTTTTATGGGATCACGGCTGACTTTCAGTGGGTGGACATTGGCCGCACCCACGACTACTGGCTGGCGGTGCAAAAAGTGCTGCGCGGCGAGATCAAGGGAGTCAAGGTGCCCGGGATCCAGATTCAACCCGGCGTATGGACGGGGATCAACATCCGCGCCAACTGGGATCGCATCCACATCGAGCCACCGGTCTACATCGGGGCCAGCAGCTATTTGGCGGACGGGGTCAAACTCATCGGCCCCACGGCAATTGGCTACGGATGTGTGTTGAATGAAGGGTGTACGCTGGATGGCAGCTTGATTTTTAACTACACCCAGATTGCGGCAGGCGTGACCCTACGCCACCAGATGGTGATGGGTCGCTACTGCATTTCCTCGGATGGCAATGCCATCGACACCGAAGAGTCCAACCTCACGTGGCTGATCGGAGATGCCCGCAGCAATGCCAACGGCAAATCCCCATAGCGCCCTCTACCTCTACGGGATCGTCGCTGCCCCTGGCCCGCGTCATCTGAGTGTGGTGGGGCTGGACAAGCAGCCGGTGCAGGTTCATGGGCTGGGATCCCTGGCCTTCTTGTACTCCCAGGCTCGACAGGAGCGCTACCTGGCCAGCCGGGCCAACTTGCTCGCCCATGAAGCCGTGCTGGAAAAAGTGATGAACGAGGGACATCGGGCTCTGCTGCCCCTGCAATTTGGTCTGGTGGTGAGCGGCTGGGAGCAGGTGGAACGGGACTTGGTGCAGCCCCGCTTGGCGGATCTGCTGGCTCTGCTGGAGCGCCTGGAGGGCAAGCGGGAGGTGGGAGTCAAAGTCTTCTGGGATCCCGAGCAGGAGCTCAAGCTGGGGCTAGAGGAAAACCCTGCCCTCAAAGCTCGGCGAGACGAAATGGCCGGCGCTCCTCTGAGGCTGGACGCGGTAGTCGAGATCGGACGGGCTCTGGAGCAGCTCTTAGAGCAGCGACGTCAGCGCATTGCCCAGACCTTTACAGCAGCCCTCAGCCCCTTGGCCAGCGACCGCGTAGAAGGAGATCTGCTCACCGAAAACATGGCCTACAACGGCTCGTTTTTGATCAATTGGGAAGATGAGCCGGTTTTTGCCCAAAAAGTGGAGGAGCTAGACCACACCTTTCAAGGGCGGCTGCGCATTCGCTACAACAACTTCACCGCTCCCTACAATTTCGTCAAACTTTGACACACTCAGCTGTATTGGGTCACTTCTCTACAAAAGACAAGAGGAGACCGCTCGGCTGAATGGTCGAAGGCAGGGATCCTTTTGGAAATCTGCTCAGGTATTGTGGGGATGGGCGCTGCAGTCTGTAAGCCGAGGGAGACGGTATGGGGTTGCTTATTTTTATCTTGTTTTTAGCTCTGGCTGCCGGGATCTTGGCTCTAGCCCTTTACCACGAAAAGAAACGTCGAGAAGCTCTGGAGCGGGTAGCTGCACAGCTAGGAATGCGCTTTTCTGCCCAGTTGCCTGAAGAGATTCGATCTCGCTTGTTGCAAGCAGGCTTTGGACTGTTTGAACGAGGCCATGGGCGGCGTTTCTATAATTCGATGTCCAAGCGGCTGATCGATGGCACTGAGATTACCGTTTTTGATTACCAATACACCCGCGGCAGTGGCAAGAGTTCTAGCACTTATCGCCAGTCCGTCTTCTACGCCTATCACGAGGATCTTCATCTGCCCCGTTTTCGGCTGCACCCCGAAAATGCCCTTTTCCATGGCATCGCCAAAGCTTTTGGCATGCAAGATATCAATTTCGAGAGCCACCCTAAGTTCTCCCGGAGCTATCTCTTGCGAGGAGAGAATGAAGCCCAAGTTCGGCTGCGGTTCCATCCTGGCGTCCTTGGTTTTTGGGAGCAGCATCCCAACTATTGCGCCGAAGGGGCCGGCGCCCACCTCATTCTCTGGCAGAATAACCGACAGGTGAATCCCGAAGGGATGGCAGAATGGATGCGCTTGGGGGAAGAGTTGACTCAACGGCTGCGGCGTATGTAGTAGCAGAGCCTACGGCCCCCCGCCGCGAACGGTCAACCTCGGCCTAAACCTCACCCCAAGAGGGTGCGCTGCAATCTCAAGAACCTCTCTACTGAGCGCCGAGGGCCGCCAACAAATCATCTGCCAATGACACCGCCGTATAGACCAAAGCCTGTCGTTGCTCAGGAGACAAATCGCCAACAGGAGTCTGGGGATTGCTCACGATACCTTGCAATACCTTGCTGGCTATGTATTCCCGCTTGGAAACCCCTGGGCTGGAGATGGTGGGGTTGTCGAGAGAGAACTTCTGATGGTGCTCGAAGGGGAAGGCGTATTCGGGGGCAACTGGCATCGCTCGACTCCAGATGGATCTCTACACTCTGCTTTGCCTATTTTCCCATCCTCTCTCGCTGGGGATTTTAAAAAAGCGGTGCCTCAAAAAAGACATAACGGGTTATCGTAATCAGAGAGATCCCTATGTGGGGGAAGGATCTGGGCTGCTCTCCCTTGGGAACAGTGGACATGCATTTGAGGGATTCTTTTCGACGCACCAAAATTGTTGCCACCATCGGCCCTGCCAGCTCGAATCCAGCCATTCTCAGGGAGATGATCCTGCAAGGGGCAACCACCCTTCGCCTGAACTTCTCCCATGGGGATCACGAGCTACACCGCCGCAGCATTCGCCTGATCCGCCAAACCGCGATGGATCTGGGCATCCAGGTCGCCATCTTGCAAGACCTACAGGGGCCGAAAATCCGCTTGGGCAAGTTCGCCGAAGGCTCGATCACCCTCAAGGCAGGGGATCCCTTTGTGTTGACCAGCAAACCTGTCTTGGGATCCCAAGAGCGCAGCTGGGTCACCTACGACAAGCTGGCCCAAGAAGTGCCCGAAGGAGCGACGATCCTCATCGACGACGGTCGAGTGGAGATGCGGGTGGAAGCCGTGGATCCGGAAGCGGGCGAACTCTTCTGCCGCACCATTGTCGGGGGTACCCTCTCCAACAACAAGGGGGTCAATTTCCCCGGTGTGCGCCTGAGCATCCGCGCCGTGACCCCAAAGGATAAAGAAGATCTCTACTTCGGCCTCAACCAAGGGGTGGATTGGGTGGCCCTCAGCTTTGTGCGGGATCCCTCTGATGTGCTGGAGCTGCGGGAGCTCATTGCCTCAGCCAAACGGCCTTCTTCCGGCTCAGCCGACAAGCGGGTACCCATCATCGTCAAGATCGAGAAACACGAGGCCATTGAACAGCTGCCCCAGATTTTGGCCCTCAGCGACGGTGTGATGGTGGCGCGGGGAGATCTGGGGGTAGAGCTGCCCGCGGAAGAGGTGCCGATCCTGCAGAAGCGGGTGATCGCCCTGGCCAACTCCCTGGGGATCCCGGTAATTACGGCCACCCAAATGCTGGACAGCATGGTGCACAGCCCC
>NZ_JANSHS010000117.1:0-2427 GCF_047461695.1 Synechococcus sp. R6-7 | reverse complement strand
GCAAAGCTGCGACCGGAACCGATACCCCCCTCGAAAAAGCCCCGCACCGAGTTGCCGCCACCAATGGCAAAAGCATCGTAGGGAGCCAAGTCGCCGATGGTCGTGCCTGCTCGCACATCAAAGGCCAATACCTGCGGTCGCTCGCTGCGGGTTTCAAACAGGTTGACGGGAATGAACTGGCTGTAGCCGGCCTCGAGGCGGTTGGCATTCAAGCCATTTTGAAACAGACGTACCGACTGTTCTGTGGAGATGCGAAAGACCGAGCCCTGGCTGGGGCTGTTAGGGTTGTCGCGGGCGTCGTTGACGAGGCCAAACCGCAAGGTGGTGTAGCTGTCTTGGCCGCTCTCGCTGAAGGTAATCGGGTTGCCCAGCACATCGAAGCGCTGCTGCTCCCCGTTGCTGTTGCGAGCTTCTACAAATTGGATGCGGGTGCCCAAGCTGGCCCGCCAATTGCCCCCAATCGGGCGAGAGAAAGTCACCCCGCCACCAAGACGGTTGATGCGCACGGGATCCCCATTGGGCAGGGTGAATCCCTCATTAAAGACAAAGCTGGAGCTCTGCTGGTTGGAGATGTTGACGTTGTAGGAGGTGGGAATGTCCAGCGTGGCAATCCGCGGGTCGGTGAAGTTTAAGTCGAAGAGGGTTTCGTTGGTGCCCACCTGCACGTTGAAGCTGGCACTTTGGTTGTTGCCGCCCAAGTTTTGTTCGGAGACGTTGAGGCCGGCGAAGACCCCTGTGGCCGAGCTAACGCCGATGGTGCCGCCCAAGGTACCGGTGCGACGTTCTTCCACGTTCACCACCACCACCACCTTGTCGGGATCCTGGCCGGGGTTGAGCCCCACATTCACATCTTGAAACAGGTTGAGATTAAAAACCGCCTGCAGGTCTTCCTGGATTTGGTTGCGGTTAAACACATCCCCCGGCTTGGACTTCAACTCGCGGGTGATGATGAAGTCGCGGGTTTTGGTGTTGCCCTGAACGCGAATATCCTCGATCACCCCTTCGGCGATTTCCAGGGTGATGGTGCCGTCTTCAGAGGAGCGCACATCCGTCACTTTGGCCAGCACGTAGCCCTTATCGGCGTACCACTGCTCGATCTCGGCCACAGCCAGTTGCAGCTCGCCGAAGTTGAGCACCCGCCCTTCCTGGTCGGCAAAGGCGGCCCGCAGCACTTCCGGATCCAGAACTTTCGCCCCTTCCGTGCGCACGGCTTTCAGGATTGGGTTGGGCTTGACCTCAAAGGTGACCCGCACCCCCAAAGGCGTATCGGAAGGCACTGCCCGCACATCGGCAAACAATCCGGTGGCAAACACGGCATTGATGTCTTCCCGCAACTGGGATCGGGTGGAAACCTCGCCGGCGCGGGTGCGGATGACGCTGTAAACCCGGTTGATCAGCTCCGGATCTTCAGTGCCCTCAACCACTACCTCCGCTACCAACACTTCTGGCTCGCCGGCAGTGGGGGGTGGGGTGGGGGAGGGCTGGGCGGGGGTGTCGCCACCGGTGCGCAGGTCGAGGGTGCCGGGCTGAGGAACCGATTGCGCCCAAGCCGGGGATCCCATCAGCAGAGCGCTACGGGACGCTTCAGCAAACGCAAAAGCGGTGCAGAGCACCATCCCGCGGGTGAGCGCTGAAGTTAGCCAAGGGCGAAGTTGCCTGGAACGATTCATGGGGATCCCTCGCACACCAAAAAGCAAGATTGCAGAGCCGGGCCAAGCTTGCGTTAAAACCCTCTGCCGCCCAGCAGCGGACAATTGCCCTGGATTATATCAATCCCCATCCACCCAGATCCGAGCGTGGCCGCGAACCGGATTGCGGACTTGGGCAGTCTGGAGTGCAAAAAGCAGCTTCTCCCTCTCAAGGCAGGCGCAGGGATCCCCTACAGCGCTGGCCGCAAGACCTCGGCTCGACTTCCTCGGCAGCTAGGTTGACTTGGGAGTTGAGGATGACGACGGTGATGGGAGCAGGAGTGGGAGGCAAAGAGCGGCTGCTCCTCCAGCCCCAACTGTCGGCGTACTGTTGTGGGGGAACGTTGGGCAGGATCAGGACGGTGTTTTGCAGGACGTTGCTTTGCAGGGTGGTGGCGTTGCCGTTCAGGATCGCCATCTGCTGGGTGTGGGAAGTCTGAGCCAGGACGGCTGGAGCAAACCCGAAGCCGAGCAGAGCTGCCACTCCGGGGAGGAGGAGTTGGGTGGACAACATCGAGGATTCTCCACAAGACGCCAGGATGCCGACACTTTAGCCTGCTTTGCCCTCCGCTGAGTTGCCGCAAAAAAAGCTACGTGATGGGGAGGGATCCCTGCTGGGGACGTACAGCCGCGCGGCCCAGGCCCACAAAAAAGCCTGCAGAGGGTACTCTGTGCAGGCCCGTCTTGCTCGTCTGGATTGTCTTGATGGAGCTGATACATTCACGCTGAACTCTCCTGA
>NZ_JANSHS010000116.1:0-6913 GCF_047461695.1 Synechococcus sp. R6-7 | reverse complement strand
CAGACCCTGTTGCAGACCTTGCTGCAGACCTTCCTCTCGACCCTCTTTGAGGGCTTCTGCTCGCCACATCTGATAGATGGTCGATTCCCGCACAGCCAAACCTCCCAGAACCCTGCTGATTTCCTCTGGCGTCCATGTTAATCCTGCTAAGACGGCAGTGGCCGCTTTCAACTCCTGCCGCAGCTTGGGATCCTCCATCTCAGCTATGGCTCTGGCCACTTGGCGGAGTCGCGGCTCCGGGTTTTCCGGATCTGCCAACACGGCTAAAGGCAGGAGTCCTGGATATTGAGATAGCACCTCTGGATCTTGTTCCCACAGGCGCAAGACCTCAAAGCGATGGGACAGGGATCCCCGTTGAAAAGAAGTCTGGTACACCCGTTCTGACTGGGTTTTTCTTAGGTAGATGACAATCTGCCGCACCTCCTGGTCGGGATAGCGACGGAACAGGCGCAGGCAATAGTCGGCCATGCGCAAGGGAATGTCGGGATCCGGGTCGGTTTGAAACTCCAGATGCAAAATCAGGTTTTGGGCCCTCAGCAGGATGAGGGAGTCCGCGCGAATGGGCTCGCTGGAGAGCTCCGTTGGCTGGAGCTGGATCAAGGGAACCGGGGATCCCAGCAGCCACCGGGCAAAGGACTCGGGGAACCATTCCACCAAGTACTTGCAGACGTTATCGTAGGCCACAGGATCCCTTTCCTACAAAAGCCGATTCTCCCGATGGCCCCTCTGCCGAGATCAGCCGTAGTACCCTTGGTTGATGCGGTTTTCCAGTTGGTTAGCCCCTTCCTGATACTCGCCAAACACGAAGTTCTCGGCGTTGGCTTTGATCAGGGCCTTTTGCTGCTCTGTCAGGCCTGAGATCTGCAACATGTCTTCCAGGCTCTTGTAGGGGGCATTTTTCACCAGGATGCGAGCTAGGGTGGGATAGAAGCCGGGCAGTTGGCGGTAGTTGCGCAAGATGGTGTTGTTCACGTCAATCGGAGTGTCCAAGTGCTTTACCGGGGGAAGCTCTGCGGCCCTGGCCACAACAGGGATCCCCAAAGGAGCGAAGCACAGACAGAGCACTAACACCACACGAACCAAGATGGACAGCAGCCAGCGCATAGCATCACTTCTCCAAGCAGAATCCAAAAGGCTCATCTGTATAGGTTGCTAACATTCTCCGACCATCTAGTGTCTCATCCCCTCTACCCCGAATCGAAGGCCAAGACAGGATTTGGATCCCGACAGAAACAATTTTTAACAACTATGATCAGGAGACAGTCTTTCTTGCTCTCCCTTTCTCGGCTATCGCACCATGTCCGACTTGGCCCTTCTCCACTCGACTCGACTTGACCCCCCCAGCCGGGATCCATCTCCAGGGATCCCACAACCCACGCCTTCTCCGGAGCTGGAGTTGCTGGGGCAGACCGAACTCTTTCTCAGACGGCACATTGGGCCGGATGCCCGGCAAATTGGGCAGATGTTGCAAGTGTTGGAGCTGAGTTCGCTGCAGGAGCTGGTGGAGAAGGCGGTGCCGCCGGCCATTCGCAGCAGCCGGCCTTTGCAATTGGGATCCCCTTGCCCTGAGCAGCAGGTGTTGGCGGAACTGCAGGCAATGGCGGCCCAGAACCAGGTGTGGCGCTCCTTTTTGGGCATGGGCTATTCCAACACCCTGACGCCACCGGTGATTCAGCGCAGCATCCTGGAAAACCCTGCCTGGTACACTCCCTACACCCCCTACCAAGCCGAGATCGCCCAGGGACGACTGGAGGCCCTGCTCAATTTCCAAACGATGGTGATCGACCTGACGGGGATGGAGATCGCCAATGCTTCCCTGCTGGACGAAGCCACCGCAGCCGCAGAAGCCATGGCTCTTGCCTACACCTTGGCGGGCAGGGGATCCCCGGTTTTCTGGGTGGATCGGGGCTGCCATCCCCAGACGATTGCCGTGGTACAGACGCGGGCAGAGCCCTTGGGGATCCAGGTGCGCATAGCCGATCCAACAGAACTCTCCCTGGAAAAGGGCTTTGGATTACTCCTGCAATATCCCAACACCTTTGGAGAAATCCGGGACTACCGGCAGTTGGTGGAGCAGGCGCACCAAAAGGGGATGGTGGTGGCAGTGGCTGCCGACCTGCTCAGCTTAACCCTATTGCAACCCCCAGGAGAGTGGGGAGCGGACATCGTGGTGGGATCCACCCAGCGCTTCGGCGTGCCTTTGGGCTATGGCGGCCCCCATGCGGCTTACTTCGCCACCCGCGAGGCCCACAAGCGGCTGCTGCCAGGACGGCTGGTGGGGATTTCTCAGGATGCTCAAGGCAAGCCAGCCCTGCGCTTGGCGTTGCAGACCCGCGAGCAGCACATCCGGCGGGACAAGGCCACCAGCAACATCTGCACTGCCCAGGTGCTTTTGGCGGTGATGGCTTCTATGTATGCCGTCTACCACGGCCCCCGCGGCTTGCGACACATAGCCGAGCGCATCCACCGCCAGGCCCATCACTTGGCCACTGGGATCTGCCAGTTGGGTTATGAGGTGGGGCCCGAGCATTTCTTCGATACCTTCTGGGTCAAGGTAGCTTCTCCAGAGCAGGTGCAGGCGATCCAGGCCGGCGCTGCCCAGCGACAGATCAACCTACGCCAGATCGATGACCAGACGCTGGGGATCAGCTTGGATGAGGCTACCACCGCTCAGGATCTGCGGGATCTGTGGGAGATCTTCGCCGGAACCCTTCCCCGCAGCGGAACGGAGTCCTTACCGCCAGCTTGGGATCCCGACAGCCCAGAGCTGGACTTGGGCCAGAGCCTGCCGCCCCAGCTCCTGCGCACCACCCCCTACCTCACCCATCCGGTCTTTAACCGTTACCACTCGGAAACTGAGCTGCTGCGCTATATCCACCGCCTGCAAAGCCGGGATCTGGCTCTCACCCATTCCATGATCCCCTTGGGCTCTTGCACCATGAAGCTGAACGCCACGGTGGAGATGATGCCGGTCACCTGGCCGGAGTTTGCCCAGCTCCATCCTTTTGTGCCCCTGGAGCAGGCCCGCGGCTACCAAGCCCTCTTTGCCCAGTTGGAAAAGATGCTGGCGGAGATCACCGGCTTTGCCGGAGTTTCTCTGCAGCCCAATGCCGGATCTCAGGGGGAATATGCCGGCCTGTTGGCTATCCGCCGCTACCACCAAGCCAGAGGGGAAAGCCGGCGGCAGGTGTGCTTGATCCCCACCTCGGCCCACGGAACCAACCCGGCCAGCGCCGTGATGGCGGGGATGCAGGTGGTGAGCGTAGCTTGTGATGAAGCCGGCAATATCGACATTGAGGATCTGCGGGCCAAGGTGGAGCAGCACGGGGAGCGGCTGGCCGCCTTGATGATCACCTACCCTTCTACCCACGGTGTGTTTGAGGAAGGGATCCGCGAGATTTGCCAGATAATCCACGAGGCGGGGGGACAGGTGTACATGGATGGGGCCAACCTCAACGCTCAGGTGGGCCTCTGCCGTCCTGCCGAGCTGGGGGCCGATGTCTGCCACCTCAACCTGCACAAGACCTTCTGCATTCCCCATGGGGGAGGTGGGCCGGGGGTAGGGCCCATTGCCGTGGCCCGCCACCTTGTGCCCTATTTGCCTGGCCATCCTGTTTTGCCCGGCTGTAACGGCCCCGTCAGCGCTGCCCCGTGGGGCAGTGCCAGCATTTTGCCCATCTCCTGGGCCTACATTCGCCTTATGGGATCCGCCGGCCTCACCCTGGCCAGCCAAGTGGCCATCCTCAACGCCAACTACATCGCCAAGCGGTTGGATCCCTACTACCCAGTGCTCTACAAGGGGCCGGGGGGGTGGGTGGCCCACGAGTGTATTTTGGATTTGCGCCCCCTGAAAAAAAGCGCCGGCATCGAGGTGGAAGATGTGGCCAAGCGCCTGATGGACTATGGCTTCCACGCCCCCACCATCTCCTGGCCGGTGCCGGGGACAATGATGGTGGAGCCCACCGAGAGCGAATCTCTGGAGGAGCTGGATCGCTTCTGCGAGGCGATGATTGCCATCCGCCAGGAGATTGCCGCCATTGAGCGAGGCGAGATGGATCCGGTGCGCAATCCCCTCAAGCTGGCCCCCCACACCGCCGAGGTGGTGGCTGCCGACCACTGGGATCGCCCCTATCCTCGCTCGCTGGCCGCCTACCCGCTCCCTTGGGTCAAGGCCCACAAGTTCTGGCCCAGCGTCAGCCGCATCGACAACGCCTACGGGGATCGCCACCTGGTGTGCAGTTGTCAGCCCTGGCTCGACGAATGATGGCTGCTCTGGAACTTGGCCCAGAAAGGGAGATTGGTTGTATCCAAAGGCGGGATCCGCTATAACCAGTCAGGGATCCCTGGCCAACGGATGAGAAAAAATCCCCGTCTTGAGCGGTTCACGTCAGTGGGGCCAAGTTCTTTGCCTATTCTTACTCGGCTAACCCTGGGGCTGTTGGCGGGATCCCTCTTGGCCTGCCGCAAGATGCCTGATCCGGTTGCTCAAGAAGTGGATCAGGATCCCGTGCGGCGTCACATCGGCAAAGATGGCACGCACTTTGAGGCTTCCCTAGGAGATGCCCGCGCCCTTCCCCCTCAGTTTCCCCCTCACTTGCAGTTGCCCAACGCTTCCATCATCTCTTCGGGACAGATTCGGGATCGAGAGGGGGGCCTTGCTTCCCTGATCTTGCAGACCTCTCAGCCTCTGGAGGCGATTGCCGCCTACTATCGCCGCACCCTGTGGGGCCGGGGCTGGGACATCCTCTCGGACATCGAGCAGGCCAATGGGATCCGCACCTTGGTGTTCGAGTCTCCCCCCCACCCCAAAAAGCCTCTCCAACAGGCGGTGGTGCAAGTGGGATCCCCCCGTCGCGGGCCGGATCAGGTGGAATATCGCGATATCTTGATTTTGCTGAGCACCGTATCCCCCTCTGCCACGGCAGAAGACCTCTCTGCGGCCAAGCTCGCTCCCCCAACTTCCCCCTGAGGATGCCCATCTATACCCAGTCGATTCAGATTGCGGCCAGCGTGGCCCAGGTGGATCGCTGCCTCACCGACCTGGAGTTGATGAAGCGCTGGCTCAACCCGCTGTTGGGCTGTGAGGCGGTGGGATCCCCTCTGGCGGAATTGGGCAGCCGCTACCGCTTTTTCCTTCGCTTGCCGTTTGTATCCCCCAGCTTGGATTGCGTGATTACAGAGCGGGCAGAAGGCTTGGTGCAGTGGCAGTTTAAGGGATTTTTTGAAGGAACCGACCGCTGGGAATGCCATCCCCAGCCGGGGGGTACCCTTCTAGTCAATTGCTTCAACTTCCGCATCCCCAGTCCCTGGGTGGCGGCAGGGTTTTACCTGTTGGCAGCAGGGCCGACCCAGCAGGATATGCGGGCCCAGCTCCGACGGCTGAAGGCGGTGGCCGAGGCTTTGGGTTAGGCTGGTGGCAAGTAGTAAAGAAACGTAAAAAACTGCAATGACCAGCAACAGCGGACTGTTTAACCGTCGCTTTGCCGACAACTTCATCCCCCAACCAGCCAACACTTCTCTGGAAATCGGCCAGATTGCCCCCGATTTTGAGCTGCCGCGCGTGCAAGGGGATCCCGTGCGGCTATCGGACTACCGCGGCCAAAAGCCGGTGGTTCTGGCTTTTACTCGTATCTTCACCGAAAGACTGTTTTGCCCTTTTTGCTACCCCCACATCCAAGAGCTGAAAGCCCGCTACAGGGAGATCCAAGCTCTGGGGGCGGAGCTGCTGATGGTCACCAGCACCGATCCGGTTCAAAGCCAGCAGATTCAAGCAGACCTGCAACTGCCCTACCCACTGCTGGTGGATCCCGAGTGCAAAACCTTCCGCCTCTATGGGGTTGGCCAAGCTTTGGGAGCACCCCTGCCGGCCCAGTTCGTTGTGGATCGGGAGGGCAAACTGCGCTTCAAGCATGTTTTCTCCTTTGCCCAGCCCAATGCCGATACCGATGAGGTGCTGCGGGTGTTGCGGGAGGGGCTGCAAACCGGCTGGGATGGAACCCGTAGGGTGGCCCCTATCCCCTTTTTCTAGGGATCGGGCTTCTCTGCCATTGGACTTCCAGGGAGAGAGACTGCGATGTTTGCCCGTCTGGCCCAGAGTGGGGCGCGTCAGGCCGAGATCCTGGAGGTGGTTTTGCGCCACGGTTGGGACTACATGCGCCGCTTGCTCTCTTTTGGCAAGGCTGGGGAACCCCAACTGCCCCCCCCAATGGTGCTGCGCAACATTTTGGTGGATCTGGGGCCGGTCTATGTCAAGCTGGGCCAGCTGCTGAGCACCCGTCCGGACCTGTTGCCGCGAGAGTACATCGAGGCCCTCAGCACTCTGCAGGCCGACGTACCTCCTGTTCCCTGGAATGCGGTGGAGATCCTGCTGCGGCAGCAGTTGCGGCAGCCGTTGGAGCAGGTGTTCAGCAGCCTGGACACAGAGTCGGTTGCGGCGGGATCCATTGCCCAGGTCCATCGGGCTTGTCTGGTCAGCGGCGAGTGGGTGGCCCTCAAGATCCAGCGGCCCGGGCTGGAGGCGGTGGTGGAGCGGGATACGCGGCTAATCCGGGGCATTGCCGAGCTGGTGGCGCAAACGGAGTTCGGCAGGTTGGCAGATGTGGTGGCCTTGGCGGATGAGTTCTGCCGGGCCATTCAAGCAGAGCTGGACTTCACCCAAGAGGCCCGCCACACCGAGCAGCTCCGCCAACAGTTGCAAAAGGGGCGTTGGTTTGATCCGGCCCAACTGGTGGTGCCGCGCATCCATTGGCCTCTCACTACGCCAAAGGTGTTGACGCTGGAGTGGATCGAGGGCCGGCCCCTGTTGGAGGCGGATCGCAGCGACGCGGACCCGGAAAACATCGCCCGCCTCTTGACCCGCGCTTTTTTCCAGCAGATCTGCATTGATGGCTATTTCCACGCCGATCCCCACCCC
>NZ_JANSHS010000115.1:0-13284 GCF_047461695.1 Synechococcus sp. R6-7 | reverse complement strand
CCCAGACAGGGGAAATCCTGGCGCTGGTGAGCGAGCCCACCTATGACCCCAACCGCTACTTTGAGTATGACCCCGGTCTTTTTCGCAACTGGGCCGTAACGGATTTGTATGAGCCGGGATCCACCTTCAAGCCCATCAACATTGCCATTGGGTTGGATGCTGGAGCCTTTACAGCAGATGAACGGGTCTATGACGAGGGTCGGATTCTCATCGGTCAGTGGCCCATTCAAAATTACGACTACCACCAGCGAGGGGCCCATGGCTGGATGAGCGTCACGGATATCCTGCGGCAATCCAGCAATGTGGGCATGGTACATCTAATGCGCAAGCTGGATCCCCGCCAGTACTACAATGCCTTGGTGCGGCTGGGGTTCAACGAGCGCAGTGGCGTGGATTTGCCCTTTGAGCCGGCCAGCCGTTTGAAACCGCTGCGACAGTTTGTTACGGTGCCGGTGGAGCGGGCCACTGTCGCTTTCGGCCAGGGGCTGGCCCTCACTCCTCTACAGTTGGCTGCCATGCATTGCATCATTGCCAACGGCGGACTGAAAGTGCAGCCCCATGTGGTGCGAGGCTTGGTGGAGAAGGATACGGATACTTTGGTTTGGGGATCCCCGCAGCCCCAGCCGGTGCGGGTGTTGTCCGAGCAAGCCACGCTGGCGGTGCGTATCCAAATGCGGGATGTGGTGGACTTTGGCACGGGGCAATCGGCCAAGATCGAGGGGTATGAGATCGCTGGCAAAACCGGCACTGCCCAGAAAGCCGGGCCACGGGGGGGCTATTTGCCCGGCAAGCGCATCACCAGTTTTGTGGGCTACTTCCCGGCCATTCGCCCCAATTACGTGATCTTGGCGGTGATCGACGAGCCGCAGGGGGAAGATGCTTTCGGCTCGACGACGGCTGCTCCCGTTGTTCGCTCGGTGATCCAGGAGATCATCGCCTTGGAAGGGATCCGCCCTAACTCTACTTAGCGCAGCCATAGGAACAAGGGGCGAAGGTGGATGCCAAAGGGGGCCCAGACCGTGAGGAAATGAGCGAAATGCCCATACCTCCGGATTGGCTCTTCCTGGAAAAAGCCATACTCAAGACTGGCCACCCACAGAGTCCGACTTAACCTCTGCACTCCTCCAGCTCAGCTTGGAGTTGAGGTAGAAGTTCCAGAATACAACAATACCGATGGCAATTAAGTTGGCCAATAGATAATGAATGCCCAAGCGCTCGCTCAGCAAGGTCACCAGTGAAGTGTTGAGAACCAAGCCAATTAAGCAGATAACGTTAAACTTCGCCAACCGCTTCAGGCGATTCCAGGGCCCCGGCTGCAAGCGGGTCACATGGCGAAAAGTCCACAGGTCGTTCCAGAGGAAGTTATTGAGAATGGCCACCTCCGAAGCAACCAGCTTACTGGTTATGAGATCCCATCCTAAGTTGGTGGGATCGTGCAAAACATAG
Organism: Synechococcus sp. R6-7; assembly: GCF_047461695.1. Lineage (NCBI taxonomy): Bacteria > Bacillati > Cyanobacteriota > Cyanophyceae > Synechococcales > Synechococcaceae > Synechococcus > Synechococcus sp. R6-7. Next base: position 11,838 of record NZ_JANSHS010000115.1, on the reverse strand, counting down.
AGCAAAGCCATGTCCACCAAGGTGCCGGATAGGCCAACCGTGCTGAAGCGCAAAAAGGATCCCACCTGCCCTAGCGAAAAGCGCAGCACCATCAGGTGGTGGAGATATTGGAGACAAGTTTGCAGTTGGATTTTGCTCTCCCCGTTTTGGCGCTCCTGAAAGATGTAGCCGACTTCAGCAATGGTTTTCACCCGGCCCCGCGCCAGCACCTCGATCAGCAGCTTGTAACCCTTGGGGTTGAGCGGGATCCCGGCAATAGACTGGCGTCTGACCAGAAACAGTCCGCTCAACGGATCGGAAACACGGCTGAAGATCCCTGGCAGCAGAGCCAACCCGATCCATTGGGCCCCACGGGAGACGATGCGTCGGCCCAAGTTCCAGTGGCTCACCCCTCCCGATGGTGCATAGCGGCTGCCCACCACCAAATCTGCCCCTTTCTGGATGAGCGGCCACAATTTGAGGACAATCTCCGGCGGATGCTGCAAATCCCCATCCATAACCCCCAACACCTCGCCGCGGGCAGCTTGCCATCCCCGCAGCACGGCAGTGGCCAGGCCTCGTTCGTGGTGGCGACAAATGACTTGCAGTTGAGGGAATTCTTTTTGCAATCCTTGGGCCACTTTGGCAGTGTAATCGGGGCTATTGTCATCCACCACAATCAACTCATAGCTTCCAGGCAGAATCGTGTCTAGGTGGGCACACAACTGCCGGATCAGGCTGCAGATACTGGAGGCTTCGTTGTAGGTGGGAATGACCAGCGACAGTTGGACAGGGCTGGACTGAGACAGAGGTGGAATCTGAAAAGGAGCTGCAGAAGCTTTGGGATCGGCAGAGGAAGTAGGAGCTCCATGAAGCATTCAGCAGGCCATCCAAAAACAATAAAACAAAGATCCTCCGCCTAGGGCTGCAGATCCTAGGACTGCCTTGGTTCATACTGGGTCCACAGAACGATCCCCTATCGTACTGATCGATGAGCCGCAGGGCTAGACCTTTCTCTACCTACTTAGCTTCTGAGGACTCCGTCTCACTGACGCGAACGGGAGAGGTCACCTGGCTAAGGGGATCCTCCCGTAGAGGGGCTCATCAACACCGGGATCTGGGCCTGAGCAGAGGCAGTCTCAGGCAGCGAGGGGGCAGGGGTGAAACTGGGGTAGGGGATGCGCTCGTGGTTGGATTCCCGCCAGACCTCCACGAAAGCGTCTGCCACCACCTCCAAATCCTCCAGCGTCAGCCCACTATCAACCAACTGGCCATCTTGCCAGCGGGCCTGGGCAATTTTGCGGACAACAGCTTTTGCCCGCTCGACCACATCGGGGCCGAAGCCATCGCTCAGAGTCATGCTGCGCAGGGCGGCTTCACAGGCATCGGCCATCATCACCACCCCCGTCTCCTTGCTCTGGGGGATCGGGCCATCGTAGCGGAACGGCTCTTCGGGTACGGGCTGACCCCCGGCTTTCATCTGGGCTTGATGGTAGAAGTAGGCAATCAGGATCGTCCCCTGGTGCTCAGGGATAAACGCCTGGACGGCGGTAGGCAGATTATATTGCTTGGCCAGGCGCAAGCCATCGCTGACGTGGGCCTTGATAATCTGAGCACTGCGATAGGGATCGTCCAGTTGGGTGTGGGGGTTGAGGCTGCCCATCTGGTTCTCGATGAAGTAGCGGGCCTGCAGCATCTTGCCGATGTCGTGGTAAAGAGTGCCGGTGCGCACCAGCTCCACGTTGAGGTTCAGCTTCTGGGCAGCCCGTTCTGCCAAAGTGGCCACAAGCAGAGTGTGCTGGAAGGTGCCGGGGGCCTCTGCAGCCAGCCGCCGCAGCAGCGTGCGATTGGGATTGCTCAACTCGATCAGACGAATGGGGGTGGCTAAGTCAAATAGGCGCTCCAGGTAGGGGCTGGCTCCCAGGGCAACAATGCTCCATCCCAAGCTGGTTCCCCCTGCCAAAGCCATGGCCAACAGGTCGATGCCACCGGTGGTGGCCAAGCTAACCGCCCCGTAGGCCAGCATCTGCACCGCTGCCGCTCCTCCTCCCAACAAGGCCAGCTCTTCGCGGGAACGGGAACGCCCGGCCAGGGCAGAGGCCACCACGCTGCCGGAGAGCAAGGGTACAAGGGTGAGCAGGTTGACAGGGGAGACCAAGGGCAAAAACAGCGCCTGGCCTACCACCACCACCAAGCCCAGCCCTGCCCCGTAAAAACTGCCCAGCAACAGCCCCACTGCCGGCAGGGAGCTGAACTCCAGCTTGAACAAGGCCGCCAAAAGGGGAGCGGTCAGGGAAACTATGAGGATCAACACCCGATCCCGGCGGCGCAATCCCGGCCTCAAGCGTTGTTGCAGAGGCACAAAGACAGCCAGGCCCATGCCCATCACTCCGGCCACTCCCACCAAGCCCCAGATGTTGATCCCGCGCTGGGTAAGCCCAAAGTGATCCAAGATGAGAAAAATTTCGGGAGTGATGACCTGATCTGCTCGCACGATCACCTGGTTCTCGGCAACCGAGATCAGAACCGGCTCTACTTTTTCCAGCTCGGCGCGAATGCGCTGCTCGGTGCGCTGGGGATCCACCTCCACATTGGGAATGAGCACCTGCTGCAGCCACTGATAGACCAGGGCCTGCAGCTCCTGTCGTTGGGCAGCATTGCCCGGAAACATCAAATCGTCCAGTTGGGCTTGGATCCCTTCGGCGCGAACTTCGCGGGGCAGGCCATCCACGATCCCTATCTTCTGCAGACGCTCCAAGACCCGCCGACTCAAGGTTTGCAAATGCTGCCAATCCGCATCTGCCAAGTTGAGAACGGTGGCCGGAACAGGGGGGGTGAGCTGCTCCAGAGCCGGCAAAGCTGCCCGATAGCGCTGCTGCGCCGCTTCCACCTGGGCAATTAGCTGAGTATAGGGATCCGTCGCCGCCATCTGGGTGGCCGATCCGTCCAACCAGACCCGCTGCCAAACCTCGACAAGCTCTTGCTTGGCCCGCTGCTCCGGAGGAAGCTGCTCCGGTCGCCCCGAAGAAGGCTCTTCCAAAGGAGATGGGGTGGCTCCGCGGATGGCCTCTTGTCGGGCGCGAGCCTGAAGGAGTTCCCACTCCTCTGGGGAAAGCTGGCGCAGGTAGATCTGCGTTGGCAGAGACAGCAACTGGACAGAAACATAGGGCAGAGAACCTGCCTCTTGGCGGATGGCCTCCACCTCAGCCAGGAGACCCTCCAGGTTTTGCCGCATGCTGTCGTTGGCGGTGCTGTTGATTTTGAGGGCCTGAACCACCCGCCGTCGCGCCTCAGCTTGTCGGGCCTGGGTAGCCTCCACATCTTCGATCTCCGCCGCAGCAGGGGCGAGAAACGTCTGCGGGGAGCGGCTGCCGACGGTCAGTTGTGGTTCGTTGTAGTAGCGGATCCCGTGGACGGCAGTGAGGGAGAGAAGCGCGAGGGCATAGCCGGCAATCCGCTCCGAAAGGGGGGGCCTGCTCTTTCGAGGGGAAGCTGCCTGGCGTCGCCGAGTCCAGTGTTCCGCGTTCGCGTCGGTGGCGCGAAGGGCTTTGGGCGTGAGCGGGTTTTTCATGGATTGGCCTGGCAGCGTCTTTCTCTTTTCTATCCCCTTTTGGCCGGGTAGCCCAGGAAGAGGATCTCAATCGCCGATGGTAATCTGCCCAATCATGCCCGCCTCAGCGTGGCCGGGGATGGTGCAAACCAGAGAATAGACCCCAGATTTCAGAGGAATAAATTGCCACTCCACCGAAGCGCCTGGCTTCAGCTCCAGTTCTCGGATCTGGCCCTTAATTTCCACGCCGGCCACGTCCAGCTTGCGGGTCCAGACGGCATCGGCAAAATCCTTGGCGCTGAAATAGTGCTTCAGTTGGCTGGGGTTGCTCAGGCGGAGACGGTAGAGGCTGCCGTTGCGAAAAGACAGTTCCTTGGGCGCAAACACCAACTGATTGTCGGCAGTGCCCAACTCAACCACCTTCTCCTGCGGCGTTTGTCTGGAGAGATCCCGCGCCTGCGCCAGGCCAGGGATCCCAATCATGAGAACCGATAGCCAAATTCCCAACACCAGGAAACGACAGAACCTGCTTAACATGGCAACACCATGGAATCAAAAACTCTCTCCCGCTGAGGGGAGTAGCTTGGAAACTCAAGATAGCAGCTCGAGCGGTGGGTGGAGAGATTTTGCCGCTGCGGCTGTCTAGCCCTCTACATCCGTGTAGAGCCGCACAGTTAGGGCTTCCCCTCCGTCTTCGGGTATTTCGCCCCTCATTTCAAGGGCTACCGCAGCGGCGTAGCCACCGGCAACCCGAAGGGGTAGGGTTACCCAGCAAGAGTCCCCGTCCAAAGCTCTGGAGCCGGCCAGACCCCTGCCTGTTCCCTTCAGGAGCGCCTCCTTTTGTGTCCACATTTGAAAGAAAAGGGCATCCCGCTCTGGAGCTGGACAGCTGGCCAAACGGCCCTGCTCAGCAGCCGAAAAATAGCGTTGGGCGATGCGCTGCCAGCGGAGCACAGGTCGAACCCATTCCAGATCCACTCCAATGCGGTATTGCCATCTCAGGCCGATCAGGACGCGCTCGTGGGAGTGGCTGAGGTTAAACTGCAGCGGCAGGGGTGGATCCCGCCAGTAGGGTTTGCCGGTAGAACTGTGGTCGAGGGGGATCCCCTGGGGCGGAATGCCGCTGTAGCGGCTAAGCAAGCTCCGCAACCCAAGACGACCGGCCAGAAAGCGGCACCGATCCGCCGGCAGTTGTAAACGCTCTGCCCGCCGACGTTCCTCAGGAGAAAGAAAGTCGAGCTGGGGGAGCAACTTCTCCAACGGGGGGACTGTCTGCAGCCAAAGATGCACCTCTGACTTTCCCGACAACGGCTGCAGGGATCCCCCTGTGGCGACTGCTACCTCGCTGAAGTTGGATCCAGACAACTCTGAAAACTGAGGATAGGGTAACATGGCCTTGAATTGGTGGAGTTGGCAACACCACCCAGACAGTACACCCTTTCCTGTACGCGCTCGCGAGACCTGGTCTGACCTGATGCCCTCCTTCCACTATCCCCCCCGTCCTGACCGTGTCCGCGCAGCTCGTCAGCAGGCTATTCGTCAGGGGATCCTCTGGCTGTTGTTGGGGTTCACGGCTGTGTTGGCGGGTTCTGCCGGTGCCCTCTTGGCCGTGATGTTGCCCCGTCAGGTGATCCCAACTTCCCTCACTCCTGCAGAACAAGAAGCCTTCCGTCCTGATGCCTTACGGGCTGCGGCTCTGGATCGCTCGTTGCATATCCTCATTCTCGGCACGGACAACCCGGATCCCACCCTGCCCTTGCCCACAGAGCGAGATCGCTTCCACACCCGCAGCGACACCATTCTCTTGGCCCGCTTTGATCCCCAGGCGCGGCGGATTACCGTTTTGTCCATCCCCCGCGACACTCGTGTGCGCTTGCCTGGCTTTGGTGTGGCCAAGATCAATGCTGCCAACTTGGCAGGGGGCCCGGCGCTGACGGCTCAGGTGGTCAGCCACTTGATGGGTGGGATCCCGATTGACCGCTACATTCGCCTCAATACCGACGCTCTGGAAGAGCTGATCGACGCGGTGGGCGGCGTGGAAATCTACGTGCCGGAACCGATGCAATACGTGGATCACACCCAGCAGTTGTTTATCCACCTGGAACCCGGCTGGCAACGCCTCAATGGAGAACAAGCCCACCACTTTGCCCGCTTTCGCCGCGATCACCTGGGATTGGGGGATATCGGTCGGGTGCAACGGCAACAGGAATTGCTGCGGGCCCTGAGCCGGGAACTGCTCTCCCCTGCTGTCTGGCCGCGGATCCCAAAGATTTTGCAGGTTATCCGCACCAACCTCGATACCAACCTCACCTGGGAAGAGGTTCTGAGCTTGGCCAAGTTTGTCCTCACCTCTGGGGGCGATCGCATCGACCTGGTGCTGCTGCCGGGCCGCTTCAGTCAGCCGGGAGAATTCTCCACCAGCTACTGGCTGCCGGATCCAGCCGGGATCCGACGGGTGGCCGTCTCCCACTTTGGCCTGGAGGCAGAGGTAGCCCGCATTCCTCCACACCGCCTGCGCATAGCCGTGCAAAACGCAACCGGAGAGCCGGGGATGGCCCGCCGTATGGTGCAAGAATTGGTGAGACAAGGATACGTCCATGCTTTTGCTGTGGAAGACAGCACCCAGGTGCTGCAGCAAACGGAGATCCTCGCCCAGAGCGGGGATCGGGAGGGGGCTAAACAGATCCGCGCCGCCATCGGCCTAGGAGAGATGCGGGTAGAGTCCACCGGCGTTCTCAACTCCGACGTCACCATTCGGATCGGCCAGGATTGGGCCCAACAACTTGCTTTGGATGAAGCGCTCCGCACCACTGATGGGAACGGCCAAGCCCAAGCTCCGCGCGGAGCCGCTCAGCTCTAGAGAGCCGGTTCGGTTGCGAGTGCGGATTTCCGAAAAAGAGCCTGCTTGTCGGGGACTTTTCGGTCTCTGTAGATTAGCACTGAGCTTGTTTGAGTGCTGAGCCACCTATGACCGTGCTGGAACAGGGATCCATCACCATCCACACCGAGAACATCTTTCCCATCATCAAGCAGTCTCTCTACTCGGATCGAGAGATCTTCTTGCGGGAGCTGATCTCCAATGCTGCTGATGCCATCACCAAGCTGAAGATGGCCAGCCTTGCCGGCGAAGTGGCAGATCTCCCAGAGCCGGAGATTACGATTGCCCTCAACAAGGAGGCCAAGACCTTAGCGGTGGCCGATAACGGCATTGGCATGACTGCCGAGGAAGTGAAAAAATACATCAACCAGGTGGCTTTTTCCAGCGCTGAAGAGTTCATTCAAAAGTACAAGGGCAAAGACGCAGAGCAAGCAATCATTGGCCACTTTGGTCTAGGATTCTACTCCTCTTTTATGGTGTCGCAGCGGGTGGAGATCGACACCCTCTCCTATCGGCCCGGCAGCACGCCGGTGAAGTGGGCTTGTGACGGCACCACCACTTTTACCCTCTCCGATTCCGAGCGCTCCAGCATCGGCACCACCGTTACCCTTTACATCACCCCCGAAAACGAAGAATACCTGGAGCCAAGCCGCATTCGGGAATTGGTTCGCAAATACTGCGATTTCATCCCCGTTCCCATCAAATTAAACGGGGAAGTGATCAACAAGCAAAAGCCCCTGTGGAGAACCTCACCTTCCGAACTCAAAGATGAGGATTACCTAGAGTTTTATCGCTACCTCTATCCCTTTCAAGAGGATCCCCATTTCTGGGTGCACATCAACACCGACTATCCCTTCATCGTGCAAGGGATCCTCTATTTCCCCAAGTTGCGCCCGGATATTGATCCCACCAAGGGTCAAGTCAAGCTGTTCTGCAATCAAGTCTTTGTCCAAGATAACTGTGAGGAAGTTATCCCCAAGTTCCTCCTACCTCTGCGGGGGGCCATCGACAGTCCGGATATTCCCCTCAACGTCTCCCGCAGCTTCTTGCAAAATGACCGCACCGTAAGACGCATTGGGGATCACGTTGCCAAAAAGGTGGCGGATCGTCTCAATGAACTGTACAGGGAAGATTACGAAAAATACGTCAAGGTCTGGCCCGACATCAGCCTCTTTATGAAGTTTGGGGCGATGAACAACGACAAGTTCTTTGCCCAGATTAAGGATATTCTCATTTTCCGAGTGGCCGGATCCCCTGCCGATAAACCCGAATATGTGACCCTGAAAGCATACCTAGAGCGCACCCGCGATAGGCAAAACAAGCGAGTTTACTACGCCACCGATGAGGCTGCCCAGAGTGCCTACATCGATCTCCACCGCTCTCAAGGACTGGAAGTGATCATGCTGGATAGCTGGATCGACAGCCACTTCAGCAGCTTTTTGGAGCGGGAATACAAAGAAGAAGGGATCCAATTTAAGCGGGTGGACTCTGAGCTGGATGAAACGCTGGTGGATAAAGACAAAGCCGCCGAAATTGTTGACCCGGTAACGCAAAAAACCCGCAGCCAAAAGTTGATCGATCTCTTCCGACAAGCCCTGGGCAAAGACAAGTTGCAGATCAAAGCAGAAGCTCTTAAATCAGAGTCGGTTCCGGCCATGATCTTGCTGCCGGAGACGCTGCGGCGCCTGCAGGAGCTCAACGCCGTCATCCAGCAAAAGCCGCTGGAGTTTCTGGAAGAGCACACCCTGGTTCTGAACACGGCCCATCCCCTTATCCAAAACCTGCAGTCTCTTGCCGATCAGGGTCGGGATCCCGACTTGGTTCACCTCATCTGCAATCACATCTACGATCTGGCTTTGATTACCCAGAAAAGCTTTGACCCGGCAGCCGTGCGGGCCTTTGTGCAGCGTTCCAACGAAGTGCTGACTCGCCTCACCCGCCGTCAATAAGCAGCGCTGTCCAGGGTAGACTGCAGGGCTTCCGCTCCACCGGGCAGAGACGGACGGGATCCGGCCCCGTTGCCGCTGTGGCCGTAGCTGCCTTGGAGCACGGGGGCAACTTGGCGCATCAGCGTCGCCATCTCCAGGGCACTCATGGCGTATTCCCAACCTTTGTTGCTCTTGACCCCGGCCCGCTCCAGAGCCTGCTGCAGGGTATCGGCGGTGAGGATCCCGAAAATGACCGGCACGCCGGTACGAAATCCTGCCGCCGCAATGCCCTTGGAGACCTCCGCCGCCACATAGTCGAAGTGGGGAGTTTGCCCGCGAATCACTGCCCCCAGACAGATGATGGCATCATAACGGCGAGATTGGGCCAGTTGGTGAGCCAGCAAAGGCACCTCAAAACTGCCGGGCACCCAGTAGTAGTCCACCTGCTTGCTCTCCGGGCCGACATCCACACCATGCCGCTTCAGCGCGTCCTGGCACCCTTCTAACAATTTGCCGGTGATCAGGTCGTTAAACCGACCGATGACGATGGCTAGACGCAGATCCTCCGTCTGAACAAAATTGCCCTCGTAAACTGCCATCTACGCTGCTCCAGATCTACCCAAGAGAAGAACAAGCGGGCCGACACGGCAAAACCACGCTTTCCCATCCTAATTCACTGAGGGAGCCACGGCGCAGACGCCCCGGCCTTCATGCCCAGAGGTACTGCTCGAAACGATGGCTTGCTGGCCCTCTTGGCATTCAACTTCCACCCCGCCTTGGCAACCATCTGGGCTGACTCAAAAGCGGGAAGGAACATCAACGGGTAATTGTTGGCCAGGGGAGAATTTTCCCATTGCTGCGCAACCCTGGGCGAATACAAATGGCGGTGTTTGTCTTCCTGGCCGTTTCTTTTGATAAAGATCTATTTTTGTGCGGAAAGACACACCTCTACCTGAGGCCAAGACCTAGCTTGGGTACATGACACAGCCGCTTTCTGAAATTGCCCGCGCCCAAGGGATCAACTACTTTCTGCTCTCTTTTACCGACCTGCTTGGGATCCAACGGGCCAAGCTGGTGCCTGCTTCAGTTATCGACTTCATGGCAGAGGGTCAGGCTGGATTTGCCGGGTTTGCTGCCTGGTTGGACTTGACTCCAGCGGATCCCGATGTGTTTGCCCAGCCGGAGCGCGAGCGCCTGTTTCAACTGCCCTGGCAGCCGGAAGTGGCCTGGATGCCTGCCGATCTAGTCCAGGTCAACGGGGATCCCTTGCCACAAACCCCCCGCTGGGTATTGAAGAAGGTGTTGTCCCAAGCAGAAGCTATGGGCTTTCAAGTCAAGACGGGGATCGAATGCGAGTTCATGCTTCTGTCGCCAGAAGAGTGGGCCATTTCCGATGAGCGGGATCGGCAGGCCAAGCCCTGCTATGACCAGCAAAGTTTGATGCGGCGTTTCTCGGTGATCCGGGACATCTGCGATGGCATGCAGAAGCTGGGCTGGGATCCCTATCAAAACGATCACGAAGATGCCAACGGCCAATTTGAAATGAACTGGCGGTTTGACGATGCCCTAGTTACGGCTGATCGCCACGCCTTTTTCAAATACATGGTGAAAAGCATTGCCGAAAAGCATGGCTACCGGGCCACCTTCATGCCCAAACCCTTTGCCCATCTGACGGGCAACGGCTGCCACACCCATATTTCTCTTTGGCAAGGCGAACAAAACCTGTTTGCCGATCCTCAAGGGGAATTGGGGCTTTCTCAACTGGCCTATCACTTCATCGGCGGGGTGCTGCACCATGCGCCTGCTTTGTGTGCCCTCACCAACCCAACGGTCAATTCTTATCGTCGCCTCAATGCCCCTGTCACCCTCTCTGGGGCCACCTGGTCTCCCAACACGATCAGCTACAGCGGCAATAATCGCACCCACGCCATTCGGATCCCGGATGCCGGGCGGTTTGAACTGCGTTTGGCCGATGCTGCTGCCAATCCCTACCTTTTGGCTGCCGGTCTCATTGCCGCCGGCCTGGACGGGATCCAACACCAACGGGATCCTGGCCCCCGCTGCGACAACAACACCTACACGGATCCCCTCCCCAATGCCCAAACGTTGCCCGGCTCTTTGGTCGAAGCCCTCAACCATTTAGACCAAAACACCCTGTTCCGTAGCAGGCTTGGGGATCCCTTTGTGAATGCCTACCTCAAGCTCAAACGCCAACAGTGGCAGGAATACAACCGTCAGATCACGCCCTGGGAGCGGGAAACAACCTTGGATTGCTAGCCCGGTAGTTGTTGTTATCTCATTACACCTTGAGAGAGGGCTTCCAACTGGCCTGGAGTGACCCTAAACCTGGGCCAACTGGTGTTGAGCTGCCTGCCGCATCACCTCTACTGGCACAGGCTTGCCTCCCAGCCAAAGCGATAGAGCCTTGGCCCCCTGGTGAACCAGCATCTCTAGTCCACTGATGGGGGTATGTCCCAACTCGGCGGCCATCCGCAGCAGAGGAGTGGGATCCGGCACATAGATCAGGTCGTAGACGATGGCACCCGGAGACAGCAGGCCCAGTTGCTCCCGGCTCAGGGGAGAGAGCTCCTGACCGCCAGGGGATCCCGGCTTGTGCATGCCCACGGGGGTGGTGTTGACCAAAAGCCGCGTCTGAGACAGGTAGCAATTCAACTCCGCCCAGTTCACCGTCTCCACCTGCGGCCAAGTCTGTCGCAAGGCCAGCAATGAGTTGGGGGATCGCCCCGCCACCCGCACCGGCCCCAGCCCCAACTCCAAACAGCCTTGGATGGCCGCCCGCGCTGCCCCCCCGGATCCCAGAATGAGAGTAGGGATCCCTTTTTCCAGACCCAGCAAAGGCTGCACAAAGCCATCGATATCGGTATTGGTGCCCGCCCACCCGCCCTCTGGCAAGGGGTAAACCGTATTCACCGCCCCCACCGCTGCTGCCCGCGATTCAATCTGATCGAGCAAAGGGAGAATGGCCTGTTTGTGAGGAATCGTCACATTAAACCCCCGCACCCCAATGGCCGCCAGCCCTGCCACCGCCGCCGCCAAGTGTTTTGGAGCCACCGGAAACGGCACATAGCAATAGTTTTCCCCCATAGCTGCCAAAGCAGCATTGTGCATGGCTGGGGATAAGCTGTGGGCCACCGGATCCCCAACCAGACCAAGCAATTGGGTGCTTCCCGAAATCCGACCGTCCACCGGCTCAGCCAACTCCTCAAGGGATCCCTGAAGTCACTTTAAAGACTACTGAGACTCCGACTCAACCCGCTGCAGAGTCTGGCGGTAGCGATGGCGCCAGCCGGCCAACGATTCTTCCGAAATGTGGTCGATCAAGGTGCTCATCTCCGCCAGGATCTGGTAAACGCGGTCAAAGCTTTGTCGGGTTCGCTCTTCCTGTTCCGGTTGATGGATCTGCAGCATGTATAAGCTCATCTTGATGGTTTGCAGGCGGTTTTTGCCCAAATCTTCTAGGTTGTGTTGATCTTTCATTTGAG
>NZ_JANSHS010000114.1:0-5393 GCF_047461695.1 Synechococcus sp. R6-7 | reverse complement strand
AAACCGCCACGCAACTGTTGGTGGTTCCCAGGTCAATCCCGATGACTTTACCCATAGCCCCCTCTTCCCGTGCGCCAAGTCTCAACTCAAGAACGCAATTCCACGAATCTTAAAAGCATTCTGCCCAGAATCCCGCAGAAACCTTCAGACGTTGCTTTCGTCTCCGTAGCTTTACTGTAGCGTTTCTGAGACTGCTCTGGCTCTGTTTGTCAAGGTTCAAGTGAGCAAGTTTGGCTAGGAAGGTTGGGGGTTTTGGGGAGAGGCAGGAGTGCTCTCCGGGCCGGGTTCGCTGGTGGCCTGGGCAGAGGGGGATGGTTCAGAGCTGGGGCTGCCCGCCGAGACGGCCACCATGGCATGACGGATCACCAAGTCCCCCAGCTTGTAACCTGGCTGATATTCGACGGCTACCACATCCTCGGGATAGTCTGGGCTGGGCTGACGGGCTATGGCTTCGTGCAGGTTGGGGTCGAAGGGCTGGCCCACCGATTTCATGCGGGAGACGCCCATCTTCTTCAGGCATTCCACCAGCAGGCGGTAGACGCTCTGGTAGCTGTTGTGCAACTCCCGCTCGCGGTCGGTTTCCAGCTTCAGCTGCTGCTGAGCCCGCTCAAAGCTGTCCACAACAGGCAAGATCTCCAGCACAAATTTCTGCCGTTCTTTTTGGCTGAACTCTTCTTTTTCCCGCTGGGTACGCCGCCGGTAGTTTTCAAAATCGGCGTAGAGGCGCAGGTAGGCGTCTTCTTTCTCTTTGAGTTGCTGGCGGACAACTTCCAACTCGTGCTGGAGCTGCTTGAGAGCTTCACCGGGATCTGGAGAAGGCTCAGCTGCGGTTTCTCCGGAGGAGGTACCGGCTTCTGCTTCGCTATCTTCCAAAATCAGCTTCTCCAGCTCTGCCTCTACGTCGATCTCTTCTTCCTGTAGTTCAGGATGGGTATCTTCTGGGGCCATCGGTTGCTTCTCTTCGGCAGTCATGGGCGATGTCGGCAAGTGTTAGCAATGAGCAGTGACTCGGATATCCCCAGTTTGGCAGTTTCAAAACCGCCGCTGCACTCAGCCAAACCAGGCTCTGTGTTGATCGTATTCTACCGGGTTCTCTTTCAGCCAGTTGAAGTCAATATCTTTTCTTTCCTAGCCGACCAGCAGATGTTCCCGTGGCCGGCCCAGGCAATCGGGGAAGTAGATCTTGGCCAAGTCGGGGATTAGGCGCCAGTTGGGGCTGTAGATGGGTTGAATGGGGGAGTGAGTGTGAATATAGTAGACCAGAAAGTCGCGGATGCTATCGGCTGAGATCCACAGGGTTTGGGCTTCTTGGAACATGCTGTAACCGCCGCCGCCGCCGGCTCGGTAGTGGTTAATGGCCAGGCGAAAGGTCTGTGCTGGTTCCACCGGCTGTCCGCGGAATTGTAAGGTCACCAGGCGCTTTCCTACGGGGCGGGTGAGATCGAAGCAGTAGTCGATGCCGTGGTAGAGGTCGAAGGTGTAGCCGCGGGCTTCGGGGGCCACGACGGCAGCAGGATCGGCGGGAAGGTGATTGGGATCCAACTGGCGAAAATAGCCGGCGGTCTGTTCTAGGGCGCGCCGCAGAATATCTCCGGTGATCTCCAAAACGCAGAGGGTGTTGTCGTAGACGGTGAGGCTGTAGGCATCTTGCAGGGAGATGGGGCCTGCCGACAGGCCGGCGCTGCTGCAGATGTTGACCAGGGAGAGCTCTGCGGGGAATCCTGCCTCCCGCACTGCTTGCAATTGGGCCTGATGGAGCAGCTCTGCCAGAGGGTTGGCCCCCAGACGGGCTGCCAGACCGCCGCTATAGGCAGAACGGGCTTGGCCAATGGGCTGACGGATGTAGCGCAGGGTGGCTTGATGATAGGGCTCTGTCAAGGCCAAGAGTTCGGGATCGGGAGGGATCCCTTCGGCGGAGAGGAGCTGTGCGCTTTTCCCGAGAATTTGCCAGCGGCTGCCCTGGCGCTCCAGCTCCAGGGATACCTGGGAGAGGTGGCTGCCCCAATAGCCGGGCTGCACCACTAGAGCTGGGGATCCCCCCAGACCGGCGATGGTCTGGTGGGTATGGCCGGAGAGGATGACGTCAATGCCGTCCAGCTCGGCCAGCGCCAGCAGTTCGTTTTCCCCTGCCAGGCTTTTGTTGCTGCACCAGCCGGAGCGATCTGGGTTGTGCCAATGCTCAGGGGTGCGCAGGGGGGGCAATTGGTTGGGGCCGCTGTGCAGGATCAAGATCAAAACATCCACCTGAGGTCGCAGCAGCGACAGGTAGTGGCGGGCGGTCTCCAACAAGGGGGCAAAGCGCAGCCCCGCAATGTAGTCGGGTCGCTCCCAGGTGTCGATGCGGGGGGTGGTCAGCCCTAGCAAGCCAACGCGAGCCCCGGCCAATTCCCGGATCAGGTAGGGCTGGAAGAGGGGATCCCCATTCTGGCGGAGGATGTTGGCACAGAGCACCGGACAGCGGAGATCGCCGACAAAATCCCGGAGAACCTGAAGCCCAAAGTTAAAGTCGTGGTTGCCAGGGGTAAAGGCGTCGTAGCCTAGGGCGTTGAGGGCATGGGCCAAGGGGTGAGGAGAGACGCGCTCCACCTGCGCATAGTAGGTGCCCAAGGGGGATCCCTGAATGGTGTCGCCGCTGTCGATGAGCAGGACGGGATCCTCACTGGCTGCTCGCACGCGCTTGATGAGGGTGGCCAGCTTGGCTAAACCGTGCTCCGCAGGGATCCCGGTGAAGTAGTTCCAGGGATGTAGATTGGCATGGAGATCCGAAGTGTGGAGAATTGTTAATCGCATTCTCATATCATAGCCAAAGTCAAAGCCCAACCCAAACTCGTCAGCCCAGCAAGAACAGCACCTGCACACAGCCCACCAAAAAGCCGAGGAGGCCGCCTAAGTTGACGATGGCCTGGAGTTCTTGGCGCACAATCTGCTGGATGGCCTGCTCCAGGTCGGCAGGGGAGGTGGCGTTGACTTTATCGGCAATGACCTGATCCAGGTTCAACACCGGGATCACCTGCATCATCAGGGATTCGAGATCCCGTTCTAGGTAGCGCTCCAAGACCAAAGCCAGGTCGGCGCTGATCTGATCGATGGAGGTGATCAACGCCTTGGAGTTGCGCAGGCGTCCCAACACCAGGCTGGCCACTTTTTCCCAATCGATGGTCTCCCCCAGCCCTTTGATAACCTCTGGCCCTTGGCTGCGCAGGTAATCTTGGATCCCGTCGCGGAGGGCACGGCGCAACTGACGCACGGCGGAAACCGGCAGGTTTTGCAGCGAGAGGTTCTGCAGGATCTCGGTCAGGCGGCGGGAGGCGTTGATGTCTTTGAGCAGATCTTCCAAGATGGCTTCTGCCCCTTCCGGCTCTTCTAGACAATAGGTGCGCAGGCGCAACAGGGCATTTTTCAGGCCGAACAAGTTGGCCACCACCCAGTAGGAGCCGGTCGCTCGTTCACGAAACTCCTCGTCAAGGGATTCGATGTTGCGATCGGTGAGAAAGTCCACCAAGTTCTGCCGCAACACCTTTGGGGGCAGCGCCTGCTTCAGGATCCACTCCGAGAGCTGCTTAGCCTGCTCGCTGCTGAGGCGCAGCTCCAGCAACACTTGGTCGAACAGTTGGTTAATGGGCCCTTCCAAAAAGGTTTCTTGGCGGGCCAGCACCTTCACCAGGCGGGGCAACGACTCGTTAAACAGGTCGGCTAAAATGCGCGCCAACACCTGAGCAGTTTGCTGCTGCTGCTCAGGGTTTTGCAGCCGATCCAGGGCTACCCCCAGCAGCCAGCGGATCCCTGCTTGCATGCGCTCGGTTTGCAGCAGCTTGCGGGCCAGATTGTGCAGTTCCTCCGGCGTGAGCAGGGATCCCATGATGGTCTTGGCGATCTGCTTGGCCAGACGGGGTTGGTTCTGCGGGATCAAACCGGGGGTGAAGGGGATGCGCCAGCCGAAAACCCGATAGGGGCGGTAGGGCCGGAACAGCATTTTGATGGCAATGTCGTTGGTGAAATAGCCGATCACCAGCCCGGCCAGCGGGGGCACAACGTAGATCCAGAAGGCCATGGAACCAATGGAGGGGGCTCTCTTCTACTCTACCGAGCTGCCCCGAGTCACTTCAGCCAGCCACAGGGCAAAAGAGGGTTGGCCAGTTCATTGGATGATCAGGCTATCGGTCAGCTCCAGCTCCACCAGCGTATTGGGCTGTAGCGTCACCACCCGGTCGATATTGGTACTGCCTGCCGCAGCGCCGGCCAAGCTGCCGGCCAAGATCGGCAAAAAGCCCCATCCCCCCGTGAGGATCCCCAAGGCCAACCCACCTGCTGCCCCATAGCCTGCCCCGCGGGCTACAGTTGTGCCGACGTCGGCGTTGCGATCCAACCCGACTGGTAGCGGCGCAGATTGGCCTCTCACCAAGTAGGTGGAAGACCCAATGGTGAGGCGGTTGGCCACAAAGCGGCTGCCGACGACCCGCTCTTGGGGATCGGCGCTCTCCGACTCCCGACCAGGAAACTTCTGTTCTCGGTAAACCGGCTCAAAAGTGCCCCACACCACACTCCCTGCCGGGATCACCACCTGGCCAAAGCGATCCACCACCGGCTCGGAGACTTCCAGGTGGCCGTTAATGGCCTGGTAGGGCTGGAAAGTGATGGGGCGGTAGACCGTGAGGAGAATACGGGTGCCGGCAGGCAGCTCGCCCCGCGTGGCTCCAGGGAGATCCCCACCTGGGCTGAGGTCGGGCCGACGTTGATAGGAATAGGCCTCGCCTTGGGGGAGTTGTCCACCTGGGGCCGCTTGAACGGGCACCACCGGGATCGGATCCAAAACCGGAGCCGTGGGATCCAGCGGCATTTGCGGCACCTGAGGTACAGGCGGTAGGGCCGGTGGGGCGGCAGAGCTGGGGGAGGGCGGAGGGCTCAGCAAGGGCAAGGTAGGGACGGGATCCCCCCTGGGGGGCACCGGCTGAGGGGTGAACTCGAACTGCTGAGCAGCAACCGGGGTAACGGCACCGGCTATCAACACCCCCCAAAAGGAACTCCTCTGCAACAAATGCAGGAACGGCTGCAAGGTTGAGCTCATGGATCCCATCCGGTCGCAACTGGCAGTAGCTTAACATCCTGCCCCGCTTGTGCCCACTAGATTTAGTAGGTATTAAGGGATCGGAAGCTCTTAAAACACTATTGAGCCTGTTCGGGGTCTGGATCGAGTTTTCCCTAGGGGCTGGGGGAAGGAGAAGGAGTCGGTCCGCCGGGATCCCCTGGCTGGGGGGCTGGGGATTCTGGCTTAGGAGACTCTGTAGCCTCACTCTCCTGAGCCTCGGGGCTGGACTCCGGCTTGGGTTCTGCAGGAGACCGTCCTTCTGGAGAAGGAGAAGGTGAAGGCTGATACATTTACGCTGAACACTGCT
>NZ_JANSHS010000113.1:0-7572 GCF_047461695.1 Synechococcus sp. R6-7 | reverse complement strand
CTCCGGCACCCTACCGGGAACCGCACCGCTGTCGTTGTAGATAGCGAGTCACCTTGGACTCCGTCCCGCTAGCGCGAACGGGCAATGCTGTTCGCCTAAGGACTCCGTCCCGCTAACGCGATTGGCAGCGCACGGCGTTGTAGACTGACAATCTCTACCAAGACCAAGGTGCTCCGCACTGCTGACGCGATGGCCGATTCTCTCCCCCCCATTTCCGAGCGCAAACAGGATCACCTGGACATTGTTCTGCAGCAGGATGTGGCTGCCAAAGGGATCCGCACCGGCTTTGAGCGGTTTTTCTTTGAGCACGTGGCGCTGCCGGAGCTGCTGTTGCCGGAGATTGACCTAAGCTGCGAATTCTTGGGAAAACGCCTACAGGCACCCCTGCTCATCAGCAGCATGACGGGGGGAACAGAGGCTGCCCATGAGCTAAACCGACAACTGGCCGCCGCCGCCCAACAGTTGGGCATTGCCATGGGGGTGGGATCCCAGCGGGCAGCTTTGGAACATCCAGAGCTGGCCCGGACTTACCAGGTGCGCCAAGTGGCCCCTAATATTTTGCTGCTGGCCAACCTGGGTGCCGTTCAGCTCAACTACGGCTATGGGTTGGAGCAGGCGCGACGGGCGGTGGAGATGATCGAGGCGGATGCGCTGATTCTGCACCTCAATCCTCTCCAGGAGGCGGTTCAGCCCCAAGGGGATCCCGACTGGCGTGGATTGTATGGCCGCATCGAACGGTTGGTGGCGCAGTTACCGGTGCCGGTGGTGGTGAAGGAAGTGGGCAATGGCCTCAGTGCCAAAGTAGCCCAGCAGCTGGCCGAATGCGGCGTGGCAGCCCTGGATGTGGCGGGGGCGGGCGGCACCAGTTGGAGCGAGGTGGAGGCCCATCGCCAAACAGATGCTCTCAAAAAACGCATTGCCCACAGCTTCAGGGACTGGGGGATCCCAACGGCTTTGTCCCTGCTGGAAATTCGTCGCCTGCTGCCGGACTTACCCCTGGTGGCCAGCGGCGGCATCCGCAATGGCATCGACGCGGCCAAAGCTATCCGTCTGGGAGCCGATGTGGTGGGTATGGCCGCCCCCGCTTTACACGCCGTCTCCCAAGGACAGATGCAGGCGGTGGTGGACACCTTTCGTGCCGTGATCGAGGAGCTGCGCATTGTTGCCTTTTGCACCGGATCGGCCAACTTGGCTCGGCTGCGACAAGCTACCCTGCGGCGGCAGGATACTTGGGATCCCTTGCCCTAAACTCCAAGCACTTGCCACAAACTGAGGGTCAATACCAGAGCCCCCAGATGATAGGGCCACTGTATGCTTTGTCGAGATGCTTTGTCGAGCTATTTTGCCGGTCAGCACCCAGGAGAGAACCAGAGCCAAGATAGCGTGGATCCCTGGAAAAACCGAATCACCGCCCGGTAAACCTGCCAGAGATAGAAAGAAGGGATCCCGGCTGGGAGAAAGTTGCTCAGGTTACCAGCAGCACCTAACCTGCCTCCATCTGGACGGTCAAGGCAAGTGCAATTGTCGGCTAATCCGCACCATCGGCCCCAGTCCCAGTCCCGTTGGGTTCAAAGCCTGCATCTCAAACAAGGCCAGAATGTGGCGCACTTGCAGCTCTGGGCGCGTAGAATTCACCCCCATCGCCACCACCAAGCCGCAATAGCCACCCGTATCCCGGCAACGCCGCTCCCAGCGCTTGCGAGCCATGGAGTGAACGGGATCATCTTCGGGAAACTCTCCAAACAGGTGCAGATCGCGATTGCCCGTTTGCACAATTTCCAAGTCGTAGCGATCGCCATCGAAGGGATCCACCCCTGTGTTGAAACAAACGCCTTGCGGCCCACCTTCCCCACGCAAATTCTCGATGAGCTGCTTTGCTTTTGATCGAGAGGTGCGCACAATCACCACCGGCAGCCCTTCTCCATTTTTCACCAGCTTGCTTTGGGGGAGGGGATGCCATTGCCCCTTGCGCCGCAGCATTTCCACCGTTGTCCACGGCAAGACCCCCAGACCTATCTGCGCGCCCTCGGGCACCAAATCATCCCGCAGCAGGGTTTGGGCAGGTTCTTCCTCCTCCCCTTCCAGCTCCAGCAGCTCTTCAGCCACGTCCGGCAGAGTGCGCACCTGCACCGAAAGGGTTGCTCCCTTCTCTTGGGGGTTGGGAATGCGGTACCGGCCTTGATAGGGTCGAAAGTCATCTTCCAGCTTGCGGTGGTACTGCTTGAAGAAGCGATGCAAGGCTTCCAAGGCCACCGATAAGGCCGCCGCCTCATCCTCCTGCAAAGTCACGCGCAAGCCTTCCAGGGGGTGAATGGTGCCGAAGTTCGGCTCAATTTCCTCGGGATCCAACTCTGCCAAGTCCAGATCCGGCAGTTCGTTAAGTTCAGGATTGCCAGCTTGGAAGGTGAGATAGAGACAATCTTGCCTGAGGAAAGCCTCCTCCATCTCTTCGGGAGTATCCGGCTGGCCCGCATCCTGGCGAAACTGTTTGAGGGAGGGCAGCGAGCGATAGAAAAGTACCCCATACTCCATGCCCAACCGCCCCATGACCGAGACGTAAAGGGTTTGGATGTCCCAGTGATCTAGGTCGATGGCCAAGATTTGGTGATCCTCTAGGTAATCCCAGGGAGCATCTCGCCAGAGGGTGAGGGCTTTGCCGGTCAGCAACTCAACATAGTGTTCCGGCAGAGGGGGAGGGATCCGTTCGTTGGCCTCTTCAAAGCTCTGAAGGATCTCGTCGATCAGAGGCAATTCCGGCTGGCATTCCACCTTGATGTCCAGCTCGTGCAGGATGCCGCGCAAGAAAAATTGCACCTCTCGATCCCGCACGATGATCTTCTGGGGACGAGCAGGTGGGGCAGCATGGGGCCGCTCCATAGCCATGATCAAGGTTCGCACCATCGGCTCAAAGCCAGAATCGGCGGGCACCACCTCCATGGCCCGTACCACGCCCTGAACGCCATCTACCCAAAGAATGCACTCCCCTTCCGTTTGGGATCCCATGGGTGGCGATCCTGAGAGCTTGTGGCGATCCCCTTCCCACACCGAGGGCACCTGGGGCAGCTTTTGCAATCGACGAACCGTAGCGGCTGGGAGACCGGACATAGACATCCAAGGAGAATCAGGAGAACAACCCAATCGGCTGAGTAGGTATGCCAAACTGAGCAGGGATCGGCCTTGGCCTTTTGCCGGTAAGGCCCAGGGATCCCGCTAATGCCAATCTAACCACCAGTGTAGAAGCTGAGTTCGGCTTCAGCGAGAGGAGACAGCAGAGCCAAGTTCCATGGCACCAGAAGCTGATGGTCAGATTCGAACTGACGACCGCTCGATTACAAGTCGAGTGCTCTACCAACTGAGCTACACCAGCAATTTCTGCTCACCGATTCTAGCATTTGTCCCCTGCGAACTGAGGCTCGCAGGGAAGGACGCCCAGCCGACTTCACGAGTCAGCTACTGCCGATCCACTGCCGGGCGAGCAATGGGAGCCAGGTAGATCACCAAAGCCCCTGCCAGAAACCCCAAGACGTTGCGCAACACCGGGATCCAATCCTGCGTGCGTGTGACCACCGGCCCGATACCGAAGGCCCCGAACAGAATGAACCACAGGGGAGAAATGAGCAAGGCCCAACGCCAGTTAAACAGCTCCTCCGCATGGCGGGGCTTGCCGGCAAACCCGAAGACAATCCCGCCCAAAATCGAGGTCACCAGCGTTAGGATCCACTGCTCCTGAGGCAGGCCGGGCACCACGCGGCAGCCTCCCTGATGAAAGCAGCGATCCAAAACATCCACGGTCTCCAGGATGGCGCGGTGGGTGCCGTGCTCCCGCACATAGAATTGGTTGCCAAAGCGAGATTGCAGCTCAATCCAAAAGGTACGTGGCAAGATCTCGCGCACAGCATCCCCTACATTAAACGCCAGCAAGTTGCCCCCCCTGGGATCCGCCACCATCAGAACGCTGCGCTCATTCAAGCCCCAGTACTCTTTCACCTGACGGCCTGGAGTTTGATCAAACTGAGTCAGCACCCGCAGCTTCCAGCCGGTGTCTTGCTCTAACTTGTTCAGATGCTGGGCCAGTTGAGCTTCCTGATTGCTGGTCAACTGATCCGCCAAGTCCAAGACCGGCACGGGCGGCTGAGGCAGCTCCATCGGCACCACCGGCAGGGCAGGTTGCGCCCAGGTCAGGGATCCCCCACCCACCGCAATCAACAGCCCAAGGCAAAAGCCCACCCCAACGCGGAGTATCCGTTGCCACTCGATGCTCATGCTGATCCCTCTCTTAGCTTTGACGCTGAGATACTGAGAAATGATGTTAAGAAATGTTTCAATTTCTTATAGATCTATCATGCACCGGAACAAGACGTTTGGCCAGAGGGATCCCGAGGAAGCAGCGGTGGCGAGGGCGATGTTTATATCAAGCTGGGGCTGAAGGTGCCGGCAGGGTCAAATTGCTGCTTCAGCTTGCGCATTAGGCTGGCAGCCGGGCCAAAGTCATGGGCAAGAGCCCTCTTCAGAGCTGGCGGAGCCTCCAGAAGCAGGAGAAATCCGCCCGCAGACTTGAGGTAGCGTTGCAGTTGCATTAGGGATCCCACTTCTGGCTGAACCAGCCAAGCCCGCCCTAGCCCACAGCCTCGGTGCAGTTGCACCTGAGCCCCAGGGAATAGGGTTTGAAACTGCTCCAGTGTTGCCAAGCTCTGACTGGGCAGGCACCCGAACTTGGCCAGCACCGCCCCTGAGCCGGGTTGAGGCAGGGGCAGAGAGTCGGGATTCACTTCCTGCAAAGTCAGCCCTGCAGGGGCCAGCCGCCGCGTTTGGGCCATCTGCTGGGCAATCGCCCGCTCCGATCCATGAAAGCTGAGCCAAACCTGGGATCCCTCTGCCCTCAGCCAGAGATCCACCCCCACAGGGTTAACCGGGCCGGTCAGCACCTGCCGACACAAAACCTCCAGCTCCGGCAAAGATCCTATGGCCAGCAAAGTAGACTGAGCTGCCGGCAACGGGTAAAGCCGTAGGCTCACCTGGGTCAAAATTCCTAGGCTGCCCAAGGATCCGGTGAACAGCTTCATCAGGTCATAGCCAGCAACATTCTTGACAACCCGCCCGCCCGCTTTGGCCACTTCCCCATCCGCCCGCACCCAGGCTATGCCCAGCAGCAAGTCGCGGATCCCGCCGTAACGCCAGCGCAGAGAACCCGTATCGGCAGTGGCGATAATGCCCCCCAGGGTAGCCCGCTCCGGATAGAGGGGATCCACCGGCCACCATTGCCCCCGCTCGGCCAAGATGTGTTGCAGTTCCGCCAAAGTCATGCCAGCTTCCACCGTGACGGTGAGATCAGCAGCCGCATGGTCGATGAGCCGGCGTAAGCCGCGCGTGCTGAGAACCAGATCCACCGGCTCCACAGAGTGGGCCCAGCTCCATTTGCTCCCCTGCCCCAGCGGCAGCACTTTCCGCCCTTGGCACTCCTTTAAGATTCCGGCCAATTCCGAGACCGTTGATGGAGTCTGGATCGGCAAGGGATCCCCTGGATCAGATAGCAAGGTCGCCAGTGAATGGGGAGAAGACATTGGGGAAAGCGAAGCAGAGATTAAACAGAAGCAGAGATTAAAGAGAGAAAACCTGTCCAAACCAGCCCAATTGCGGGGTTATCCCACCCTACCTCAGTCTACAGCCAGCAAAAATCTCAGCTTGGAGAGATGACCCTCAACCAGAGCCGGCCTTCAATGTGGTACCGCCCTTACACAGGTCTGCCGAAAATCTCGGAACCAAAGCTCCGCCTCGTCACTGCTCACCCTGAAAGATCCTGAAGAGATCCATAAGTCTACACAACTTTCTTTCCCCCGCGAACTAGTATTTTATTTGATAGCGGTGGGAAGTCCGTGCACAGCGGATCGGGCTCCATAGGCAAAAATTTTGTAAGCCCTGTAAGCAATGTAAACAAAAACAAAAAACGGCAACAGTAGAAAACGTAGTCTGCAAACGCTGTGGGCGGATTGTCTGCTAGGGTAGATGCTCTCTGTATTGGGGAAAAGCAGTCGTGAGTGCGATTAGCAACATCATCTTGGTGGGTATGGGGATCCTCCTGACCCTTGCCAGCCTTTGGTACGGGCAAAACCACCATCTGCTTCCCGAATCTGCTGCCGAATCAGCCCCCTTGTTCGACAGCCTCTTCAACAGCACTGTAACCATTGCCACAGGGATCTTTTTGGTGGTACAGGGTGTACTTCTCTACTGTATTGTCCGCTACCGCAAGCGGCGAGGCGACAAAGGCGACGGGGATCCCAGCCACGGCAATGTGCTGCTGGAGATCGTGTGGACGGCGGTGCCGGCGGTGATCATTCTTTGGTTGGGCTTGGCCAGCTTGGATGTTTACCAGGCCATCTACGGGGGTGCTGATGTCGGCGGGCACATCCACGCAGCCATGGCGATGGAGTCTTCCCACGAAGCTGAGGCGGGGGATCCCGGCTACGCCTACACGCCTGCGGTGCTACCCGGGAAGGAGATGGGCCAGCCGGATCTGGTCGTTCAAGTTCAGGGCATGCAATATGCTTGGATGTTCACCTACCCGGATTCCGGCCTGGTGGCCAGCGAGCTGCACCTTCCTCTGAACAAGCGGGTGCGCTTGGATATGACGGCTCTGGATGTGAACCATGCCTTCTGGGTACCGCAATTTCGCCTGAAGCAGGATGTCATCCCTGGCCGAGAAACCCACCTGGAGTTTGTGCCCACTCAACTGGGGCAGTACCCCATCATCTGCGCAGAGCTGTGCGGCCCCTATCATGGGGTGATGGCAGGGCAATTGTTTGTGGATACGCCGGAAGACTTCGAGCGCTGGCAGCAGGAGCAAGTTTTGGCCGCCCGTGGCGAGGGCAGCACCTTGGCCCTCGTTTCAGATTTCTCGCCAGTCCATCCCTCTCCTCGGCCAGGCTCCCCTGAGGCCGAGTCTGCCTTTGCCCATGTCCACCACCAGCGTTTGGGCGTCTCCCCCTCAGATTTGAAGTCTCTCCAGTCCCATTCTGGATCCCTTCCTTCCGCAGGCTAGCCGGGATCCCCAACATCCCTTTGGCCTGCGCTTTTGAGAACACCATTCCGCCGACGCGACACGGGAGCTTTTTGGCAATGACCCAGCTACAAGACAATCCGAGACCTGTTACTGCACCGAAGGTTGAACTTGAACTTCCTGCTGAGCCTTGGTGGCGCTTCTTTACCTTCTCCACCGATCACAAGGTCATCGGGATCCAGTACTTGGTGACCACCTTTTTCTTCTACTTGGTGGGAGGGGCGCTGGCGACGGCAGTACGGGCAGAGCTGGCTACTCCAGAGGCCGACTTTCTCGGCTTTGAGCGGTACAACGGTGCCTTTACCCTGCACGCCACGATCATGATCTTTTTGTGGATCGTGCCTGCTTTGGTGGGGGGCTTTGGCAACTACCTGGTACCGCTGATGATCGGGGCGCGGGATATGGCCTTCCCCAAGCTGAATGCAGTGGCCTTTTGGCTGGTTCCGCCCACAGGGATCCTGCTTTTGGCCAGCCTGTTCATAGAGGCTCCGGCTGCCGGCTGGACTTCCTACCCCCCC
>NZ_JANSHS010000112.1:0-6946 GCF_047461695.1 Synechococcus sp. R6-7 | reverse complement strand
ACGCGAAAGGACTCCGTCCCGCTTACGCGATCGGGAGCGGTGGTGGTGCTGGAGGGAGCCGAAACCTTGGCGGAAAGCGCTGCCAATGCTTTGTTGAAAACCCTGGAGGAGCCAGGCCCAGCCCATATTATACTCATCGCCCCCCAGGCGGCCTCGCTGTTGCCGACGCTGTTGTCCCGCTGCCAGATGGTGCCTTTTCGCCGCCTCAGCCCAGAAGAGGTCGACCGGGTGCTGAGTGGGTTGGGTTGCCCAGATCTGGCAGGGATCCCTCGATCCGAGCTGATTGCCTTGGCCCAGGGCAGCCCCGGCCTGGCCTTGCTGGCCCACCAGCACCTGCAGCAGATCCCGCCGTCGCTCCTTGAGGAACTCAAACGTTGGCCCTGGCACTCTTCTCTCCAGCAGGCATTGGAATTGGGCAGAGCGGTGGCCAGTTTGGAGCTGCCGGCACAACTGTGGCTGATCGATTATTTGCAGCAGCATTTTTGGGCGCAGGGATCCCGTCAGCCGTTTGCGCCAGGGGTGCAGAGCGCCATCCGGCAGTTGGAACGCATTCGCCAACACCTGTTGCAACTGGTGCAGCCCCGTCTCTGTTGGGAGGTCAACCTTGCCAGCATTAGCCCGGGTGGGTGATGTGGTAGCTGCCGTCGGCTTGTACCCAGGCGATCTCCGGGATCCGACATTGGCGGGCATAGGCTTCGATCTCTTCAGGGGCCCGATCCAGCAATTCCAGCTCCACCGCCTCCAATTCTCGCCAGCGGGCGGCCAAGGCCAGCGCCGCCGGGATCCCTGCCGGCACCAGGGGCACCACCAACCGTTTGCAGCCCATCTCCTCGGTTTGGGGATCGGGGGGCAAGAGCCGCAGCAGCGTATCCGGCAGAAGGGTAAAGCCGATCCCCGGCTGTTCGACCTGCTGAGGGCTGTAGAGGGCGTACAGCCGGTCGTAGCGTCCCCCCAGAGCAATGATCTCCCCGCCTGCCACTGCCTGAAAAACGATGCCGGTGTAGTAGGCCAGGGTTTGCAACAAGCTCAGATCCAGCACCACCCGCACCCCATGTTCCTCCAGCACCTGGCAGAGCTGCCGCAGATCCCGCAGCCGCTCAGGCGGCACAGGCAACTGAGCTAGGTCAGAAAGAACTGAGCCGGGCTGTCCCCGCAGCCCCAGAATCTGCAAGCCAATTTGGCGGGCGGCTTCCGGCAGAGGGGCCGATTCCAGGTAAACGTAGTCGAGCTGGGCAATGGCACGGCGCACTGCCGCTTGAGCCGTGGGGGCAACGGCGCTGAGCAAACTCTCGGTGAGGCTGACATCTCCCAGCAGCAGCGTCCAGGCGGCCTCCGTCCCGTTTACACAAGAAGAGATGCCGATCGAGCGAATGCAATCGGCCAGCAGCAGCAGAATCTCGGCATCTGCCAGCCATCCCCCTGCCCCGATCAGCTCCACTCCGGACTGAAAAAACTCCTGGCTACTGTAGGATCCCTCCTCCCGCCGGCTGTTGCGAAAAACGCTGCCGTGGTAGTAGAGCCGCAACGGCAAAGGCCCACCGGCTAGACGGGTGGCTGCCGCCCGCACAATGGAAGCAGTGAACTCGGGGCGCAGCCCCAGCATCGTCCCTTCGCCATCCCGCAGTTGCAGCACCGACTCAGCGCGGATGGATCCCCCCGCCAGCAGCGTTTCCAGCCGCTCTAGGGTGGGAGTGATGATGCGCTGGTAGCCATGGCGCCGGAAAACCCGGGTCAGCTGAGCCTCCAGCTTCTCCCGCCGTTGTACTTCCCGCGGCAGGAGATCCCGGGCACCGCTGGGGGGGCGCAGACTGCTGGAGACGGTGGAACTGGCCTCAGGGCGGGGATCCCAAAAGTGCTCCGCACCGCTACCGCGAGAGTGCTCCGCACCGCTACCGCGACCGT
This sequence comes from Synechococcus sp. R6-7, assembly GCF_047461695.1. Classification (NCBI taxonomy): domain Bacteria; kingdom Bacillati; phylum Cyanobacteriota; class Cyanophyceae; order Synechococcales; family Synechococcaceae; genus Synechococcus; species Synechococcus sp. R6-7. The sequence goes on along the minus strand of NZ_JANSHS010000112.1, from coordinate 5,044 downwards.
ACACAGGGCTGCTCCAGCAGAGGATCCTGCTGCATCATACCGGATGTTGGAGGTCAGCTGGGATCCCGGGGAAACTCAGGCCACTCCCAGATGGGATCCGTGGAGCGCACTCGGTGCATTCCTGCTTCCGCAAAGCGGGCGAAAGCGGCCTCCGCCTGTTCGCTGAAATCCACAACGCCGGGGATCACCACCGCCGAGGTGCAGTCCTCCAGAAGATAAACTTTCTTGGCCAAGCTGGGATCCGTGGCTTGGATTTCCTGCAGCAGGTCACTCACCGTCCAGGCCACGCAATGGCTTTTGGCTTGGCCAGCCACGATCAGCGCATCAAACTGCAGCAGGTGGCGGATAAGAGGCTCATTTTTCTCGTCGATGGGATCCCCTTCCGGCCCGGTCAAGACCTCCGGGCTGAGTACGGAATAATTCTCCGTCAAGGGGTTGGCTCCCTTGAGCTGCAGGCTGGGCTGGCTGCAGCGGGCCATGCTGTGAAAGAAAATCGCCTCCTCCACCGCTGGCACCAGGGCATGGCCAATCCCCCCCAGCATGGAGTGGTAGGGCCAGACGATGAGGGGATATTTCCCCCCCTGCTCCAATTGCTCGGCGTAGTGCAGAGCGTAGACCTGCAACCGCGTCAGATCCCCCTGGGTGAGGTTGGCAGCCATGGCGGGGTTAACCCGCCAGCGTCCGCAGCGGATATCGGCTGCCGAAATGGCCGTGGCCGGCTCAGGATGGGCTCCCTGCGCGTCCACCCAAAAGACGGGGTGGAAGATCTGCATGGCCGTGTGGGTGTCGAGAGTGGCAATGATCTGGGTGAGGCAAGCCAAATTGCGGTAGATGAACTGACAAAGCCGGCGATTATCTTCCACCGCTCCCAACCCGCTGGAACCGGCCACAAACAGCTCAAAGCCGGGAATGCAAAAGGTGTTCTGCACATCAATGAGCAACAAGCCCACCCGCACCCGATCCGCCTCTGCCGGCGGGATCCCTTGCTCCTTGGCCCAGAGCTCGGCTTCTGCTGCCCGCTGTTGGTAGGGCACGCGCCAAATCTCTCCCACCCGCTCCGGATCAAAGTGGGGGGGAAGGCCCGCTGGAGCCTTAACAGTTAGCTCCTGTAGAGTGGTATTCATGGCGTTCTTCCGGTGGGGGCTGGATTGACCAGGCTTGCACAAGCTTGATCTAAGGTTAAAGGAAGTCGGGCTGGTACTTATGGTTGGTTTCACTATAAGTTGGGGGCAAGATTTTGTCCAGATGGCCGCCTGTATTTCTGGCTGAGTTTGGGTTTGGTGTCTTGTCGAGGCCGATTTTTAGGGTTTTTTGGGGTTGTGATGCTTCTGGTGGATCCCTACAAGCAGCCTTACTTATGGTAAGTTTCACTATAACCTTCGCAACAGCCCTCTGCTCGATCCCGCCGTTCCCCACTGGCTTCTGCCCCGAGGTTTTTCATGTTGAGCCCTGATTTCTCGTCGTTGCAGCCCCAAGACTATGGCCTGCTAACCGACCTGTACCAGTTCACCATGGCCGCCTGCTACGTGGGGGAAGGGCTAGAGTCTCAGCCCGCTGCCTTTGAGCTGTTTGTGCGGCGGCTGCCCACCGACTATGGCTACCTAATCGCCATGGGGCTCACCCAGGCAGTGGACTATCTGCAGCAACTGAGCTTCGCCCCCGAGGCTTTGCGAGCGCTGCGGGAAACGGGCATTTTCGCCGATGCGCCGGAGCGCTTTTGGGATCTGCTGGCCCGCTGCCGGTTTGAGGGGGATGTGTGGGCGGTGCCGGAAGGAACCGCCATTTTCGCCAACCAGCCCCTGTTGCGGGTGGAAGCCCCCCTCTGGCAAGCCCAACTGGTGGAAACTTACTTGCTGTCCACCTTTAACTACCAGACCCTGATCGCCACCAAGGCGGCCCGTATGCGAGATGCAGCAGGGGATGAGGCCATTTTGTTGGAGTTCGGCACCCGGCGAGCTTTTGGTCCCCAGGCGGGGCTGTGGGCAGCCCGGGCGGCTCTGGCGGCAGGGTTCAATGCCACCTCCAACGTCTTGGCAGCCCTGAAATTGGGGCGCAAGCCGGCAGGAACCATGGCCCATTCCCTAGTGATGGCCATTGCTGCTCTCTCGGGAGACGAAACCCGCGCCTTTCAATCCTTTCGGCGCTACTTTCCCCAAGCTGCGCTGCTGATCGATACCTACGATCCCATCCAAGGGGCGCGCACAGCAGCCCAGCTCTTTGCGGCCAGAAGCCCAGATCAACTGGGATCCCAGGGGGAAATCGGCGGGGTGCGCATCGACTCGGGAGATTTGGAAGATCTCTCTCGCCGGGTGAAACAAATTTTGCCTCAAGGCGCCCCGGTGTTCGTCAGTGGGGATTTGGACGAATACGAGATCGAGCGCCTGCATCGCTCCCAAGCCCCCATCAGCGGTTATGGGGTGGGCACCCGCCTGGTAACTGGAGAAGGCGTAAACGGGGTGTACAAATTGGTGGAAATCAATGGGATCCCAGTGGCCAAAGCTTCCTTTGCCAAAGCTACCCTTCCCGGTCGCAAGCAGATCTTTCGCGGCCCTGAAGGAGACTTGTTGGGCCATGCTGACGAGCCCCCGCCTCCTGGCTACGAACCGCTCTTGCGCAAAGTTATGGAAAAAGGGCTGCTGCTGGATCCCTTGCCGGATCTGGAAGCCATTGCCCGCACCAGCCGCGCCTCTGTGCTGTGCCTGCCCCAGGGAGTGCGACAACTGCGCCAGCCGGATCCCTGGCCCACAGCCCTGACTGCCGCTTTGCAACGGTTGAAAGACCACACCCTTGGCCAGGAATGTGCCTCGGCGGGCCCTGCCTGAGGAGAAGGAGTCCCGCTGCACTATAATGTTCTAGCTTCAAGGTCTCCGCTTTGAGGTTTGCCATTGGACTTGAGCCTTGAGCCACTTGGTTCTTCATTTTTCCCGATCTTTGCCCCCAGCTCTATGACCCAACGTGCCCTAATTACCGGCATCACCGGACAGGATGGCTCCTATCTGGCCGAGCTGTTGTTGAAGAAAAACTACGAAGTTCACGGCATCATCCGCCGCGCCAGCACCTTCAACACCGACCGCATCGACCACATCTACGTGGATGCCCACAACCCCCAGGCCAGGCTGTTTCTCCACTACGGGGATCTCACGGATGGCACCACCCTGCGCAGGATTTTGGAACAGGTGCAGCCGACGGAAGTGTACAACCTGGGGGCCCAATCCCACGTGCGGGTGAGCTTTGATGCGCCGGAATACACCGTCGATGCAGTGGCCATGGGCACGCTGCGTCTTCTAGAGGCCATCCGCGACTACCAGCAGCGCACCGGGATCCGGGTGAAGTTTTACCAGGCAGGCTCCTCGGAGATGTTCGGCCTAGTGCAAGAGATCCCGCAAAAGGAAACCACCCCCTTCTACCCGCGCAGCCCCTATGCCTGTGCCAAGGTGTACGGCTACTGGCAGACGGTCAACTACCGCGAAGCCTACAACCTCTTCGCCTGCAACGGTATCTTGTTCAACCACGAAAGCCCACGGCGAGGGGAAACCTTTGTAACCCGCAAGATCACCCGCGCCGTCAGCCGCATTGTGGCCGGCAAACAGGACAAGCTCTACCTGGGCAACCTGGATGCCAAGCGGGACTGGGGCTACGCCAAAGACTACGTCGAGGGGATGTGGATGATGCTCCAACAACCCCAGCCGGATGACTATGTGCTGGCTACCGGGGAAACCCACACTGTGCGCGAGTTTGTGGAACGGGCCTTCGCGCTGGTAGGCCTGCCGATTACCTGGAAAGGCTCCGGCCAAGCCGAACAGGGGTTGTACAAAGACCAAGTGTTGATCGAGATCGATCCCCGCTACTACCGCCCAACCGAGGTGGATCTGCTGTTGGGGGATGCTTCAAAAGCCAAGCGAGTCCTAGGATGGGAGCCCAAGGTGAGCTTCCCGCAGTTGGTGGAGCTGATGGTGCTGGCCGACTTGGAAGCCATCGGCCTGGATCCGGATCCCATCTTGGGGGAACGGCGCACCCTCAACGGCTTGCTTAGCGAAGATCGCGCTTTCATCCGCACCCAGCTGGGGGTTCACTACGACTGACAGGGTGAATACAACGGTGGAGACGGGATCCCAAAAGACAGCCTTGACCCCTTGTCCAAAGCAGGAACTAAACGCTTAATATAGTAGATCGCCGATTCTTTTGGTGCCTCGTCCTCTTGCTCCCCAGCTGACCATCTCTTGCTGACTTTGTTTGCTGATTTCGGAGAAATGCCCCCATGTCCCGCTACACAGGCCCCCGCCTAAAAATTATTCGTCGCTTCGGGGGACTTGATCTGCCCGGCTTGACGCGCAAGCGCCCCAAAAATACCAACCCGCCCGGTATGCATGGCGCCGAGCGCAAGAAAAAATCCGAATATGCCATTCGCTTAGAAGAAAAGCAGAAGGTGCGCTTCAACTACGGGCTGAGCGAGCGGCAGATGATCCGCTACATGCGCAAGGCACGGCGCTCCAAGGGATCCACCGGTTTGGCCTTGCTGCAAATGCTGGAAATGCGGTTGGATTGCATCGTGTTTCGTCTGGGCATGGCTCCAACCATTCCGGCAGCTCGGCAGCTCGTGAGCCACGGCCACATAGAGGTTAACGGCCAAAAGGTAACCATTCCCAGCTATGGCTGCAAAGTGGGGGATGTGATTACAGTAAAAAACAAGGAATCTTCCCGCAAGCTGGTGGCCGCCTACGCGGAGTATCCGGGGTTGTTTTTGCCGGACTACCTGGAGTTTGACAAAGAAAAGCTGCGCGGACGCATCAAGGAATTGCCCCCCCGCGAGCAAATTTGCGCCCCGGTCAACGAGCTTTTGGTGGTTGAGTTCTATTCCCGCAAGCTCTAGGGATCCCCTTTTGTGGCCATTGCAAATTGCGGGGGAATTTTGGGCAGTTTGACGTTCTCCTCACCCTTGAGGCCGGGGGATTTTTCACGGTTTGTTTTTTGTAGCGTTTCCCCTGCTCATCGCTCCTGTTGGCGATGCGTAGCGTTAGCTAGACCGCCGGGAAGCCCCGCCCTC
>NZ_JANSHS010000111.1:0-11159 GCF_047461695.1 Synechococcus sp. R6-7 | reverse complement strand
GTGGATAGTGACCAGCCACTAGTCACTAACAGAAGGCGGGGCTTCCCGCCGGTCTAGCTAACAAAGCCAATCCCCAAAGATCGAAAATGGCCCCCTGGCTGCGCCTCAGCCCCTCCATCTCTCCTGCAGCTTGAGCTCCATCTGCAGATCCCGCGCCGGGACAGGGTCAGCTTCCAGTCTTGCTGCCCATCTCGGCAGCTTGGATCAAGGCCCTGGCTCGCTGTTGATCCAACTTGGCTTGCAAGCGCTCTTGCTTGTCGCTGCTGGTATTCAAAACTTTGCTTGCTTCGTCCAAGAGGGCCTGAGCCGCTGCCTTATCCACTTTTTCACCCCGCTCTGCTCGGTTGACCAGGACGGTTACCTCGTTATTTTCGACTTCTGCAAATCCGCCCATGACCGCAATGGCCAACCACTTTCCATCGGCTTTGACCCGCATAACGCCATTGCCGATGGCGGTCAAGAGGGGGGCGTGCCCAGTGAGAATGCCCAATTGGCCCGAAGTGGCAGGGAGGATCACTTCCTCGCTGGGGGCATCCCAAACCGTGCGGTCGGGGGTAATCACACGAACCATCAGCGTCACGACAGATCTCCTGAGGGCTTGAACACTTTCGCGTCGGCGGTGCGGAGCACCCTGGTTTCGATCCTAGCGGATCCGGATCCCTGCAGCTTTGCCGGGTTCTCCTTTTGTCTTTATTCTCTCGGGGCAGCCACACTTAACCTGTGCATAACTTTGCCTTTACCTCAGGCTGGAAGGCAAGCGCTAAGGTGTTGTCGGGAACACTTATCTCTCGCCCCCACCTCAGCATTGACGGCCAGACCATTGCTGTTGGTTTGTAGAAGGGAGCCCAACGACCGGTGCGCCCAGTTTTCCTAGCGGAGCCAGCTTATGCCTGAAGCAATGCCTAGCCATTTTGCTGCCGGCCTGTCCACACGGGAGCGCCAGCTGCTAGAAGACCTCTACCGAAGCCGCAGTTTATCTCCCTACACTCCTGGCCAGGTTATCCCTCTGTTTCCTGAGGAATGGGTGATCGTCTGTCGGGGCGTGGTACAGTTGACCACCCTCTATCCCAATGGCGGTGAGGCGTTGTTGGGGTTTGCCGGCCCCTCCATGCCCCTGGGATCCCCTCTGACGATGCTGGATCCCTACCAAGCTAAGGCTTTGACGGCAGTTGATGTGCTGCGGCTGCCGGCAGCAGAGGTGGAAGCCTCAGAGATCCTGAGTCAAGGGCTGCTCAAGCAGGTGGTGCGTCGGCTGCGCCAAACCGAAGCATTGCTCGCCTTGGCCGGACGGCGGCGGGTAGAGGATCGGCTGCGCCAGTTGCTCTCCCTTTTGGCTGTGGAGCTGGGATCCCCGGTTGCAACAGGGGTGCGCCTGCAAGTGCGCCTTACCCACCAGGACTTGGCCAATGCCATCGGCACTACCCGGGTCACCATTACCCGTCTCCTAAACCGCTTTCGCCAGCAGGGCTGGGTTGCGGTGGACAAAAACCGGCACCTTGTCATCAAACTCGCCCACGCTCCGTAAAACCTTTAGAAACTGAGCAGGATCTGCTCCTAGGGCATGGCTGAAAGCTGGCAGTTTTTGGCTCGTAGTTAACTGCTGGGAGATGGAGCTGACGGGAGTCGAACCCGTGTCCGAGATGGGTACTGAGGGATCACTCATTCACAGGTTTAGCCTCTTTGACCCTCGAGGCGGGGATCGCCGTTTGGATCCCGGCGATGGGAGTTCTCCGCCTAATCTTAGTCTCTCCCTCGACGGAGCCAGAGTAGAGAGCTGCACCCGTTGGGGTTGTGATCCGCCCACTTAACGGGGTCGTGAGCAGATCCTCGAGCTCAGAGTAAGTTTTCGGTTACTGAGCCTTAGGCAGCCAAAGCAGCCGCTTTACGAGCAAAGGGTACGACGTTGTTCGCACGTACTTTTTTGAGCCTGGTGGTAACGGGATAAGCTCAATCCCGACCTGCCTCATGAACCCATGTTCGCCACCCCGTCGAAACCGTTACAGCCCCAGGGTTGACTTGAGTCCAGCATAGCAAGATTTTTGGGGATACGGCCAGAACCTTTGCGAATGTGACAGAAGCTTTGCTAATATGACGAAGCTGCAAACTTGGGTCGGTAGCTCAGCGGTAGAGCACTCGGCTTTTAACCGATTGGCCCAGGGTTCGAATCCCTGCCGACCCATGTCAGTCTTCTTCTTCCAAAATGCGGGGCACCTTGAAGAACATGTCTGCCCGGTCAGGGGCGTTGGCCAGGATCCCTTCGATATCGGGGTAGGGCTCAACTTCATCGGGGCGAGTGGGCAGTTCCATGTCCAGGACATGAAAGGTGGGCTCTACCCCCTCCGTGTCCAGCTCCTTCAGTTGCTCCACATAGGCCAAGATGTCTGTTAGCTGCTCTGTGAACTGGATCTCCTCCTCTTCGGTTAGCTCCAAACGAGCCAAGTGAGCAACATGTTGGACTTCTTCCCGTTGCAGCATCCTCTCCTCCGGCTCGCAGGTTATCGACTTAACTTAGTCTAGGGTAGTTGAGCGCAACCGTTCGCGTTAGCGGGACGGAGTCCTTCTGCAGGAAGGCTCAGTACACTTCCAGGTTGGCGCGCCCGGTGGTTTTCAGCCAGTTTTGGGCCTCGATGTAGTTGTTGGGCGCAATGCGAATGGCCCGAATCCAGTACTGGGCAGCCTCGTCGAACAGGGACTCTGCTGTTTCCTCATCCCCGGCTTGCAAGCTCAGCTCGCCCTTGTGGTGCAGCAGCACGGCAATGTTGTTCAGAGCAGAGCAAAGTCTTGGGTTCAACTCCAGAGCTTGGTGATAGTACTCCAGAGCCTTGTCCAGTTCGCCGTTGCTCTGGTAGATCAGGCCCATGTTGTAGAGGATGTAGCTGCGGTCTTCTTCCCCTTGCTCCAGGGCAAGGGCTTCTCTGTAGTTTTCTAGGGCCTCGGCATATTCTCCTTCGCTCTGAGCGGCCATGCCATCCCGGTAGTAGGCAAAGGCTTTCTTTTGCTCAGAACTCACCCCTGGCAGCAGCTTCAGGATCAGATCGGCCATGACGGTGAAGGTTTTGTCGATGAAGTTGTCGTTCTTCATGCTGCGCGGCATGGCTGACCCCTTTTAAGTTTAGGACTAAGGATCTCTACTCTTGCGTTGTATCACGCCCAAGGCGGGATCCGAAACACAACTCCATGAGGGCTCTGTCTCAGGCTACGGCAGGGGAACTGCAACGCTGTCGCGACGAGGCCACAAACGGCCTTGTCAAGGAACTTCCGACCTGTCAAGACTGTGTCGAAGAGCGCTTGCTCAGGCGCACAGGATGCCACTGCACGGTTTCGCCGGGGGAAACTTCGATCTCACAGGCGGTGTCGATCAGCCGCTGTGCCTGCGCTTGAGGGGTGGGATAGCGGGCCAGATCTGCATCCACCAAGTGGGGATGTTCCTGCAACAGCCGCATGAGAAACTCCTGCAATTCCTCGGGGCTGAGAAATTGCTCCGGCAAGCCCGGGATCAGCAGCACATAGTGGTTGGCAGCACGTAACAGTTCGGGTTCTGAGTCTAACATGGTGTGGGGTTGGGCGTCTTTTTTCCATCATGAACCAACGGGTTGCACCTCTCTTGATATCCTGAAAAAGACTTTCCTTGCTCTTGTCCTCCGTCTTGTTGGCGTTTGAGATCTGCTTTCCCTATGGCCAAGCCGCGCACCCTCTCTGGCATTCAGCCCTCTGGCGAACTGCATTTGGGCAACTACTTGGGGGCAATTAAAAACTGGGTGGCCGAGCAGGAGCACTACGAGAACTTTTTTTGCATCGTCGATCAACACGCCATCACCGTTCCTCAGGATCCTAAGCTGCTGAGGGAGCGAACCCGTTCGCTGTTTGCCCTTTATTTGGCCTGCGGTCTCAGCCTGGAGCATTGCGTGCTATTCGTCCAGTCCCATGTGCCTGCCCATACGGAGCTGGCCTGGCTGTTCAACACCATCACCCCCATGAACTGGGCGGAGCGCATGATCCAATACAAGGAGAAGAAAGAAAAACAGGGAGAGGAGACCAGCGTTGGCTTGTTCAGCTACCCGATTTTGCAGGCGGCGGATATTTTGCTCTACCAACCCAAGTATGTGCCAGTGGGGGAGGATCAGCGGCAGCATATTGAGCTGTGTCGGGATATTGCCCGCCGCTTCAATGACCGTTTTGGAGAGGTGTTTCTGATCCCAGAGGCCCTGATTCGTCCGGAGGGGGCGCGGGTAATGAGCTTGACCGATGGTACGCGCAAGATGTCCAAGTCGGATCCCTCGGATTTCAGCCGTATCCATCTGCTGGATGACCCAGATACCATCCGCAAGAAGATCCAAAAATGCAAGACCGACCCCATTCGGGGCATTACTTTTGACGATCCGGCTCGTCCCGAAGCCCACAATTTGTTGACGATTTACATGCTCACCTCCGGCAAAAGCAAGGAGGTGGTGGCGGCTGAGTGTGCCGAGATGGGGTGGGGGCAGTTCAAGCCCCTCCTTGCCGACAGCATCATCGCTGCCCTGGAGCCCATTCAGCAGCGCTACCGGGAACTGTGGAGCAACCCCGACCACCTGCTCGTTCTGATTCGGGAGAATGCCGCTAAGGCCCGGGCCATCGCCGAGCAAACGCTACAAAGGGTGAGAGAGGCCATGGGGTTCTTGCCCCCCTAAGGGATCCCTGCCCAAGCTTTGATCAGTCGGGGTTGCCATCGCGGATCTCGACGGTGCTCAAGGCGCTCACCAGCCAGTCTAAACCCAGCTCTGAGAGGATCCCTTTCCAGCCCAGGTGGAGGCGCTCCTGCCATTCTTGCCGGTGGTTAATCAAGTACACACAGACCAGAGTGATGCCCACTCCCAGCCATTGCAGCCGCGTCAGCGATTCCCCCAGAAAGGTGCTGCCAAACAGCAGGGCAAAGATGGGGGTGAGGAAGGTCAGGGAACTGAACTCGGTGAGGTTTTCCTGGGAGGCGAAATAGAAGAAGAGGGCATAGGCCAAGGCGCTCCCCATCACCGAAGCGTAGAGGAGGCCCAGCCAGTGGGTTCCGCTCAGGTGTTGCCATTGCTGAGTCTCCGTCAGTCCCGACAGCAGGATCAAGGGCAGGCTGCCCAACACCATGTGCCAGCCCGTCGCCAGCACCGGATCCGCTACCTCCGCCACCTTGGGCATCATCACGGTGCCGATGGCCATCGACAGGGAGGCCATCAACATCCAAACGACGCCGGCCCCCAACTGCAGGGATCCCTCGCCGGATAGGCCGATGAGGCCAATGCCGAAAACTCCCAGCCCCAGGCTCAGCCAGCCTAGGGATCCCATCCGCTCGCGGTAAAACCAGGTGGCCATCAGAGCCACCGCCAGCGGCTGCGAGTCAATGAGCACGGATCCCAGGCCTGCCCCTGTCTCTTTCAGCCCTTGGGCCAAAAATCCCTGAAAACAAGTGCCGTCCACTAGCGCAAACGCCAACACCCATAGCCAGCCGCGCAGCCCTCTGGGATGCCAGGCGTGAGAGGCCGCAGAGCCCCGCCCCTGCCAGAGCCGAAAGGCCAGAACCAGGATCCCTGCCGGCAACAACCGCAGAATGGCAATGAAGAGGGGGGTGGTCTCGGAGAGGGCGTCTCGCATCACCACCATTGCTGAGCCCCACAGGAAAAAGGGGGCAATCATCAGGAGGCGTTGCCAGATAGGCTGAGAGGACAGGTCAGACTGGGCCATGGGTGCTTCAAACTCAGAGACGGAAGTTAACCCCATGTTAAGCGCTGGGGCAGCTCAGTTACAAATCTTAACTGTTGATGCATGTTATGCCTGGCATGGGATCCCTGGAGGGCTTTCTCAACCTGGACAAGCCGGCGGGGCTCACCTCCCACGACTGTGTGGCAGTGGTGCGGCGGGTCTTGCGCACCCGCAAGGTGGGGCATGGGGGCACCTTGGATCCGGCGGCAACGGGGGTTTTGCCGATTGCGGTGGGACGGGCAACACGCTTTTTGTCGTTTTTGTCGGGGGATAAGGTGTATCAAGCAACCTTCCGATTGGGACAGCGCAGCGACACCGACGATGCCGAAGGGCAGATCCGGGTGGGATCCCCTTGTCCTGGGTTGAGTCGCGAGCAGGTAGAGCAGTGCTTGCGGGAGTTTACCGGCGAGATCTGGCAGGTGCCGCCCCTCTACAGCGCCCTTAAGCGCCAGGGGAAAAAGCTCTACCAGTTGGCCCGGGCCGGCGTGGAGGCTGCGGAACTCCAGTTGGAACCCCGACGGGTGGTCATTCGGCAACTGCGCATCCTGGGCTGGCGAGCCGGAGACTTTCCGGAAGTGGATCTGGAAGTTGCCTGTGGCCCCGGCACCTACATTCGTGCCCTTGCCCGCGATGTGGGGGAAAAATTGGGCTGTGGAGGGCTGATGAGCCGGCTGCGACGGCTGCAAAGTGGCCCCTTTCGCATCGCAGAAAGCCTGCCGCTAGAGAGATGGCGGGGATCCGCGGATCCCGCTGCCGCCCTGTTGCCCATTGAGTGGGGATTTGCCGATTGGGGTGCGGTACAGCTCTCTTCCGCCGAAGCGAAGCAGTGGCTGCAGGGTCGGGCCATTCTCCTCGACCGGCCTGTTGTCGATGCCCCTACTTTGCGGGTGCTGGATGAGGAGGGCAAGTTTTTGGGCTTGGGGTACGGTCAGGCAGGCCAGCTCAAGCCGCTGCGGGTGTTGTCGCCGGATCCCTAGAGTGTTGCAGAAAGGTTACATTTTCGTAACAACATTGGCCATTGTCTCAGAGGGAAGTGGGAAAGAAACCCCTGCATGCTAAACTTCTGAGGGCGAAGGGGAGCCTGAAGCGTCGCCGTTGCCGGGCTCTGGCTCGATTTTCCAAGGTTGACCTTTGGATGTTGTCCGGCAAAATCTCTTCTCATTTTTTCATCTCAAGCTACTTTGCAAAGTAAAGTCACAGGAACGGAGTTGGGGATATGCGGGATGCCGTAACCACGCTGATCAAAACCTACGACCTGACGGGCCGCTACTTGGATCGGGAGGCAATGGATGCGCTCAAGGCTTTTTACGACTCTGGGCTGCGGCGCATCAAGGCCGTAAACGTGATCAATCTCAACTCAGTGGATATCGTCAAAACGGCTGCTGCGGCCATGTTCGCCCAGGTGCCAGATCTCATTCGTCCGGGAGGCAACGCCTACACCACCCGCCGCTACGCCACCTGTTTGCGGGATATGGACTACTTCTTGCGCTACGCTTCTTACGCGCTGGTGGCTGCCGATAACAGCATTCTGGATGAGCGGGTGTTGGCGGGCTTGCGGGAGACCTACAACTCCCTCGGCGTGCCCATCGCCCCGACGGTGATTGGCATTCAAAACATGAAAACCCGCACCCTGGAGCTGCTTGGCTCCGGCGAAGACTACAGCTTTGTGGCCGAGCCCTTCGATTACCTGAGCGCTAAGCTGAGCGAAACCGATATCTAAACCGATATCTAAGCGCCTGCTCTTATTCGTCGGCATAGGGGTTTGGCGGCACCGGTATCGGCTCCACCTGCTCGGCAGCGATTACCAACTGAGATTGGCCATCCCGCTGCTCCACGGCCATGCGCCCCTCCAGACGCAGCCAACTGTCGGCAGTTAACTGCTCTGCCTCTGGCCAGCGCACCGGCAAGCCCACAGGGTAAGCATCGGCAGCACAGCAGCTAACCAAAAACCGGGCAATAACAAAGTGGTCGGGTCGCTCGTCGGGAATGACGAACCCCTGCACCCGCACCGGCTGGTTCTCATAGGTGTAGGGATCCGGGTAAACATCCAAGGTGCGCACCCAGTCCAGCAGAGTACGCTGACGGGGGTCGAGCTTGGGGCGAAAAGCCTGCGGCTGGCTACGAGATGCTCCCAGATAGGGAGATACCCCTCGGTTGAGGGCAGTTTGGCTGGAGAGCGGGCGTGGCTCGACCCAAAACCCCAGCAGGGCCGTCAGGATCAACAGTCCTGCGCCCAGCCGCGGCCCCAGTAGCGAGGAATGGACTTCAGAAGAAGGGACTTTGGCTCCTCGCCAACGGCCAATCCCCAAGCCCAACAGACACAGCCCGGCCAACAGCGCCACATTCACGTAGCCGGGATTGATCAACATCAGCAGGGTGCCCCGCCAGCGATAGACGATCAGCAGGATCCCTAGCAACATCAGCCCAGCCGCCTCCCAGTAGGCCGTATTGCCCCACCGCAACGGTTTGGACTCCGTCCCGCTGACGCGACCGACAGGCCGAGACATACCCTTGGTTTTCGCGTGCGGTTCCTCTGGATTTTGTTTTTCTCGAAGAGGACCAGAACTGCTTTTGGGCATGGGTTGCAGCTTTTTCACACCACTCCGAGCCTAAGTTTAGCAATCCTCGCGGAAGTGCCCACTGCCGGCGTTGGGGAATGCCTGTGCTGCCAATTTCCCAGTCACAGGTATCGGGTTGCCCGAATAAGGCAAGGACTCCGTCCCCCTAACGCGAACAGCAAAACATTTCGTTTGGCTCACGTTCTTTGATTGCCGTCTTTACAGCTTCAGGGATCCCATCATCAATTCAACAAATCCAGCCACAGATAACCTCACATTGGCACGGACTTTGGCGTGATAGACAGGGTTGCAGGCTGATGTATAAAGCCTAGGGAGTTGCTGCAATTTTGGCAGCCTGCTCTACAGTGGGATAGAGACAACTGAGATACCACACACGAATGTTGGCAAGGATACCTAGCTGGCTGCGGGGCGTGAGCTACGCCATCTATGGTTTTCTCTACCTGCCAATTCTGCTCATTGCTGTCTATTCCTTTAACCGCGCCCGCTTCGGGTTGGTGTGGACAGGCTTTACCTTCGATTGGTACTGGGCTCTCTTTCGCAATGCTGCGATCTGGCAGGCCACGCAAAATACCCTTGTCTTGGCTGGAGTCAGCACCCTGGTGAGCACGCTGCTGGGATCCCTTTTGGGCTATGGGCTGTACCGCTACCGCTTCCCCGGCCAGAAGGCTGTGCAGGGACTGCTGCTGTTGCCGGTGGTCGTCCCCGACATTGTGATGGCCATTACCCTGCTGTTGTTTTACCAGTTGGTGCGCGCCTACACCGGCTGGTTTGAGCTGGGCCTGGGGACGATGGTGATTGCCCACATCACCTTTCAGATTGCCTTTGTGGCCATCGTGGTGCGCAGCCGCCTGCAGCTTTTGGATCCGGCTTTGGAGGAAGCCGCCTACGACCTCTACGCCAACACCTGGCAGAAGCTGCGCTACGTCACACTGCCGCTGGCCATGCCAGGGATCCTGGCCGCGGCGCTGCTGGCCTTTACCCTCTCCATCGACGATTTTGTGATCTCCTTTTTCACCAGCGGGCCCGAAAGCCAGACCCTGCCCATTTTGATCTACAGCACGGCGCGGCGAGGGGTGACGCCGGAGATCAACGCCCTCTCCACCGTGATCGTCGCGATAACCTTGGTTGCCGTGATGGGCTTTCCCCTGCTCAGCCGCTCCTCTAGGGAGAGGGGCCGGGGGTGAGGGATCAAGTATTGAAATAGCGGGCCGCCGGGTGGTAGGCGACGATGGCGGTGGTGGACTGCTCAGGATCCAACTGGTCGCTTTCGTCCATCCTCAGGCCGATGCGCTCCGTCTGGAGCAGCTCCAACAAAACTCGCTGATCGGCGATGTTGGGGCAGGCGGGATAGCCGAAGCTGTAGCGGGAGCCGCGGTAGCCCTGGTGCAGGATCTGGCGGATGTCGGGGCTGTCCTCGCCGCCAAAGCCCAGCTCCCGCCGGATGCGGGCATGGCACCACTCCGCCAAGGCCTCTGCCAGGGTGACGGCCAGGCCGTGGAAATAGAGATAGTCGGTGTACTGGCCCTCGGCAAAGAGGTGCTGGGCGTAGGCCGTGGCCTCTGGCCCCACTGTAACTGCCTGCATGGGGAAGACGTCCACCAGGCCGGTGGAGCGGTCGGCGAAGAAGTCGGCAATGCAGAGGCGCTGGCCGCTCTTCTGGCGGGGGAAGGTGAAGCGGGCCAGCTCCCGCACCTGGGGAGAAAGCCGAGGGCGATCGACGGTGGGCAATTGCAAATAGGTGGTGGAGCCGGGCTCTAGAGCAAACAGCTCGGGGAAGCTGGCCGGGTCGAAGAGGATCACCGTATTCCCTTCCGCCTGCGCCGGGAAGTAGCCATAAACCACCTGCGGGCGCAGCAAGTCCTCGGTAACAATCCGCTCCTTCCAGCGCTCGATCACCGGCTCCACCTGGGTGGCGAGAAACTGGGCAAACTCCTCCGCCGACTGGTCGCGCGGCTTGCGGATCTGCCACTGGCCGGCCACCAGGGCCTGCTTGTCGATGTAGAAGAAGACCTCCGGCCAGGGGATCTGATCCGGCTCGAGAACTTGGGATCCCCAGAAGGGGGGGATGGGCCGCTCGGTATCGAGGGTAACCGCCTCGGAACGACGGGTGTCTGCCCCGCCGTCGCCAGCCGAGACAGCAGGGGCAGGAGCGGCGCCCACGGTCACCTCTGGAGCCGGCAAGGTGGGATCCCTTTCCTCCACGGCTGCCGCAGCTCTCCTCTGGCGGTTGTCAGAGCGGGATCCCAGCTCGAAGTTATCCAGAAAACCCAGCCGGTCATCCCAGCGCCCGGCCGCCTTGGCCTGCATCAGCCGATCCATAAAGTGCAGGTCGGCAAAGGCGTCGCGGCCGTAGATGACTTGGCCCTTGTAGGTCTGGCGGCAGTCTTCTTCCACAAAGCGGCGGGTGAGGGCCGCCCCTCCCAAGATCACCGGCACGGTAATGCCCCGCTCGTTAAACACCTCCAGATTCTCTTTCATAAAGGCGGTGGATTTCACCAACAGGCCGCTCATGGCAATGCAGTCGGGCTTGTACTTTTCGTAGGCCTCGATGATGTTTTCCACCGGCTGCTTGATGCCCAAATTGATGACCTTGTAGCCGTTGTTGGTGAGGATGATGTCCACCAGGTTTTTGCCGATGTCGTGGACATCCCCCTTGACGGTGGCGATCAAGAAGGTGCCTTTGCACACCTCCCCGCCTACTTTTTCCATGAAGGGCTCCAGGTATTTCACCGCCGCCTTCATGGTTTCTGCCGACTGCAGCACAAACGGCAGTTGCATTTTGCCGGCGCCAAAAAGCTCCCCCACCTCCTTCATGCCGTCTAGCAAAAAGGTGTTGATGATCTCCAGGGGGGG
>NZ_JANSHS010000110.1:0-2768 GCF_047461695.1 Synechococcus sp. R6-7 | reverse complement strand
TTTGGGCAGTTCAACCAAGTCTACAGGGCGGTGGGGGCGGTTATTGTTCTGCTGCTCTGGGTTTGGCTCACTTCCTTGGCGCTGCTGTTTGGGGATCAGATCAACATCGCCCTCTACCAGGCGCGAAAATGGATTGCAGAACGGGATCCCTAGCCCTTACTCCAAATCCGAGTCATGGATGCAGACGGAAATTCTCTCACCCACTCCTGAGCACATTGCCGTAGCGGCGGCAGCCTTGCTGCGGGGCCAGTTGGTGGCCATCCCCACGGAGACGGTTTACGGCCTGGCGGGCCATGGCTTGGATGAGCAGGCAGTGGCAAACATTTTTGCCGCCAAGGAGCGCCCCCGCTTCGATCCCCTGATCCTGCATCTGCCGGCTGGGGTGACCCTAGAGCAATTGCAGGGGTGGCTGGTGGACGTGTCGGCTTTTACTCCCGCCGCTCGCGCTTTGCTGGGATCCCTGGTCGACACCTTTTGGCCGGGGCCCCTGACTTTGGTGCTGCCCAAGTGCCCCACCGTGCCGGATCTGGTGAGCAGCGGGTTGCCTACTGTTGCCCTGCGGGTGCCTGCTCACCCGGTGGCTCAAGCTTTGCTGCAGGCGGTGCAAACCCCTCTGGCTGCCCCCAGTGCCAATCGCTTTGGCCGCATCAGCCCCACCTCAGCCCAGGCCGTCTATGCAGAGCTGGGAGGGCGGATCCCTTACATCTTGGATGGGGGAGAGTGTGCCGTGGGCCTAGAATCCACCGTGCTGAAGCTCAGCCCCGAGGGGATCCCGACGCTGCTGCGCCCAGGAGGGATCCCACTGGAAGCCCTGGAGGCCCACCTGGGGTTGCCCATCCGGTTGCCCCCAGAACAGGCCCCCAAGGATGGCACAACGGGCCCGCCAGAAGCGCCGGGACGACTGAGCAGCCACTATGCCCCCAGTAAGCCCCTCCGGCTTTTGCCCACCCCTTTTGCCCAGCTTCAGCCCGGCGATTGGCAACAGGTGCAGCACCTGACAACCGGTCATTCCCACCTGGGCATCCTCAGCTTTGCCACGGATCCGCAGGCTCTGCTGAACACCCTCTCCCGCCATTGGCCGGGGATCACTTTCAGTTTGGAGTGTTTGGGTTCGGATCCCAAGGCAGCCGCCCGCGCCCTCTTTGCCAGCCTGCGCCGCCTGGATGAGGGAGATGCTACGCTCCTGCTGGCAGAGCCCCCACCCATCTCGACGGGGTTGGGCTATGCGATGATGGATCGGCTACGCCGGGCCAGCAGCCTTTCGCGTTAGCGTCGCTTAGCGATATGGAACTCTCCCCCCTCGTTGCCATCGTAATGGGCAGCGATTCCGATTTGCCCACCCTTGCACCTGCCGCCCAGGTGTGTGAGGAGTTTGGGATCCCTTACCAATTGCAGATCCTCAGCGCCCACCGCACCCCCGAGGCCATGGTAGAGTTTGCCCGCCGCGCCCATACCCAAGGGATCCGCGTCATTATTGCCGGGGCAGGGGGAGCAGCCCATTTGCCGGGGATGGTGGCGTCCCTCACCCCTCTGCCGGTGATCGGGGTGCCGGTGCTCAGCCCATCCCTGCAGGGGATCGACTCCTTATACTCGATTGTGCAAATGCCCAAAGGGATCCCGGTGGCCACGGTGGCCATTGGCAACGGCTACAACGCGGGTCTGTTGGCGGTGCAGATCCTAGCCAGTGGGGATCCCGATCTGCTCCGGCGGGTGATCGCCTATCGGGAAAGCCTAAAACAGTCGGTGCAGGAGAAAAACGACCAGTTGCAAACCCAAGGGTGGAAAGCCTACCTCGACTCTATAAAGCATAAGAGCATAATTTAAGGAGCGTTGATCTATCTTGCCGCTTGCAAAGGGCCAGATAGGGCCGAGTTTTGGGAGTTGCCATCGGTGAAGCATCAATCGGGTCGCCCTTCTTCCGGCCAGGGATCCTGGCCAGAATATCTGCAGCGGGTGGGGCGTGGGGCAGTGGAGACGGGATCCCAAGTTGCTCTGTGGATCCTATCGGGGCCGCAGTGGCGGGTTTTGGCTCTGTCGGCCTTGGCGTTGGCAGGGCTGGCCTTCTGGAATGGGCGGCTGGCGCTCTCTCTGGGGGTGGGCACCTTGGTGATGTTGGGGCTACAGGGGGTGCGCAGCCCTGAGTTCAACCGCCGCTGGCAGGAGTGGCAAGCCTGGTTTCGGCAGGCGGATCGCTGGCTTTTGCTGGCAATTGGTTCGGGAGCAGCCGCCACCTTGGGCACCTACACCCTCATCTCCATCTGGGCAGAATCCACCCAACGCTGGCTGGCCACCGGTGCCATTCTACAGGGATTGGCCACTCTAGCCTTGTTGTCGCTGCTGTTTGGGGAGTGGCTCAGGGGCCGACAAGAGCGGCAACGGTCTCAATTGGAGCGCGACCTCAGCGACATTGCTTCTCCCGATCCCTTCCGACGGCTGGCGGGCGTTCGCCGCTTGCAGAGTTTAATGTCTCACTTGGATCCCGAGCAAACCCGGCTGGCGGTGGATTATCTGCGGTTGGCCCTCGACCAAGAGACGGTAGCGGTTGTGCGGGAAGCCCTGCTGGAGGCCCTACAGGGATGGGGGATCCTGCGCCGCCTCAACGATTTGACCAATCTCAAACACCCCAGCAGGGATCCCTCTTCAAACTAAGATAACGGCTGTCTTGGTCCTCAAGGGTTTGACTGGGATGATAAATTCAGTCCCTTGGGCAATCCGCCAAATAGATTGCTCACCTCAGGTTTAGCTAAACCGCCGAGAAGCCCCGCGCT
>NZ_JANSHS010000109.1:0-2141 GCF_047461695.1 Synechococcus sp. R6-7 | reverse complement strand
AACGGATGCGGCCATTAACCCCGGCAACTCGGGCGGCCCGTTGCTGGATGCGGAAGGGCGTGTGATTGGGGTGAATACGGCCATCTTCCAGCGAGCTCAGAGCGTCGGCTTTTCCATCCCCATCAACCGCGCCATGGAAATTGCCGAGCAATTGATCCGGAATGGTCGGGTAGAGCACGCTTTCTTGGGCATTCGCATGATCACCCTCAACCCCGACATTGTGGCCCGCCTCAACCGCGACCCCGCTCGCCCCACCACGCTGACGGTGGAAGAAGGGGTTTTGATCGGGCAGGTGATTCCGGGATCCCCAGCTGAGCAAATCGGCTTGCAGGAAGGGGATGTGATCATCGAGGTCGATGGGCAGGCCATCCGCGATGCCGAACAGGTGCAGCAGTTGGTGGAAGCCGCTGGGGTGGGCAATACGCTGACGCTGCGGGTCATCCGCGATGGACAAGCGCGCACCTTCCAGGTGAAAACTGGAGTGCTGCCCGTAGACTTCTAAGCAGTTTTATGTGCCGTCAATTTGATCCCCGTGACACAATGGCCCTAGAGGCGGGGGTCAGGTATGGCTTGGGCAGTCGGCGAAAGACTACAGGGGGGGCGCTACCGCATTGAGGCCATCTTAGGAGAGGGGGGCTTCGGCATCACCTACCGGGCCTGGGATAGCGTTCGTGCCGACCAGGTGGTTATCAAAGTTTTGAACGACAGCCTTCGTGAGGATCCCGACTATCCCCACTTCCAGCAGAACTTCATGAATGAGGCGCTGCAACTGGCCCGCTGCCGCCACCCCCATGTGGTGAAGGTGGAAGAAGTGATCTGGGAGCAGGAGCGCTGGTGTATTGTCATGGAGTACATCCGCGGCCAGACTCTGCACCAGCTTTTGCGGCAAAAGGGGCCGTTGCCTTTGCCAGAGGCCCTGCGCCTGACGCAGGAGGTGGGATCCGCCCTGATGGCCCTGCACGAACAGGGGATCCTGCATCGGGATGTGAAGCCATCCAACATCATGGTGCGGGAGGGATCCGGGCAGGCAGTTTTGATCGACTTTGGCCTAGCTCGCGGCTACACCCAAGGTCTGATCCAACGCCACACCTCCTACGGCACCGATGGCTATGCTCCTCTAGAGCAATACGACAGCTTGCGCCGCCGCGGCGCCTTCACCGATGTCTACGCCTTGGCAGCAACCCTCTACACGGCGCTGACGGGGATGGTGCCTATGTGTGCGCCAGTGCGGGCCACAGGCCGCCAGTTGGATACCCCTCGCAGCCTTAACCCCAACATTCCCGAGGTTGTGGAGGCTGCCATTCTCAAAGGGATGGCTCTCCACCCAGAAGAGCGCCCGCAAACCATGGCCGAGTGGCTGGCACTGTTACCGGCAGAAGCCTCTCAACAAGGGAGGAAGCCGGTTGCTTTTGAGCCAGCCATCCGCACCCAAGAGCTGAGGGAGCTGGAGCAGATCTTGGCCCAGCCTCCACAACCCCAAGACGAGCTGGAACAGCTTTTGGCCAGCCACTCGGCAGAAGAGCTGGAGCAACTGGTGGCACCGCCCACCCCCCCGACGGTGAAAAGAGAGACAGGGCCCGGATCCCTGATTTTTCCTGAGGTCTGTCCAGAGGAGAGAGGGAAGGGGGGATCCCTGCCCGGAACTCTCTCTTGGCCAGAGTGGGTGGGGGAAGCAGCCCCTGCCTTGCAAGGTCTGTGGGATCGGCTGCGAGCGGGGCAGTGGGGGGAGGCGGATCGCTGGACGACAGCCCTGATGCTGAAGCTTGCTGGGCGCTCGCAAGTGGGCTTTTTTGATCCCAAGGATGTTCAGGCCTTCCCCTGCCCCATGCTGCGGCTGATTGACCAACTGTGGGTGCGGGCCAGCCATGGGCGCTTTGGCTTTACCGTCCAGAAGCAACTTTGGCAGGAGTGTGACCCGGAGGGAAGAGGAGGGATCCGTTCGGGCTCCTTCTTAGCCTTGCCCCGCGAAGACTGCATGGGGGAAAGAGTCGGCTGGCAGGTGCAGGGCCGCTGGCTGGGGTATGGGGAGCTCACAACCCGTCTGGCAGCGCCTAAGGGTCATCTGCCGGTGGGCTTTTTTTGGGGATACTCAGGTGGCCTACGTGCGGCGCTGCTGATGCTGGATCGGGCGGTATTGAAAA
>NZ_JANSHS010000108.1:0-1500 GCF_047461695.1 Synechococcus sp. R6-7 | reverse complement strand
CAGCAGTGTTCAGCGTAAATGTATCAGGAACTGTCCATGCAAGTGGAGTTTCGCGAGTGCGATCCGGGAAATCTGTGGATCTGGTTTGAGTTTGCCGAGCCGCCGGTCGAAGCTGAGCTGGAGTACCTCAACGAGGTGCTGGAGTCGTGGTACGTGTTGGGCAAACTGGGGGGATTTAACGCCGAGCGTCTGGTGGCCCAAGAGGCCGAGGTGGATCTGAGCTATCTGGAGTATCCCAACGAATCGGATCCCTTGCCTTCCCTGATGCACAACATGGGATCCCTGGAAGAGAAGGACAACTGGGCCCGCTGCTGGTTTGATCTGGGCACCGCCGATGCGATGGCGCTGGATGTGTTGATCAACGCCCTGCGCACCCTCAGCCTGGAATACATCGGCCTCAGCCGCGTGATTATCGGCGGGCAAAATGAGGATTGGCCAACGGCGGATCCGGAGGAGATGGATGACATGGATGACTACGATCTAAACGGCTATGTGCGGGATCACAGGGAGGAGGAAGGAGGGCTGGAATAGCGGGATCCCTGCCTACTCCAAGTAGCCCAGCTCTTGCATCTGCCGCACCAAGTCGGCATCGCTTTCCACATTCACCTTGCGAGGAGCCGTGCTAGGCCGCCGGGACTCTGCCCAGCTCACCCAGGCTCTCAGCCCATGCTGTAGGCGAGCCAGCCAAGCCTGGGGCCAGCCGGTCTCCACCGCCGACCCGTCGTGACAGCGTTGCGGATCAGCATCAGGGAGAGAGGAGACAGGATCCCCGTTGCCGACCCAAAGCAGATCCCGCAGCTCCGCCGGATCCTGCTCCAAGTTGTAGAGGCTGGGACGATCCCCCGTTTGGATGAGCTTGGTCATCCCCTCATAGAGGGCACGGCGGATGTCGTAACAGGCACGCGCCCGCAGCAGGCTGTCGTTACGGCTTTCCATAGCCCGAATGAGGAGGTGGGGCGGGAAGGCTTCGCTGAGCACTGTTCCCTGCTCGGGATCTTCCCCTGCCAAGGTGCGGGCCAAGCTGAGGCGGGCGACCTCGCGGCGGAGCTTGAGGCTGACACAGGGGGCACCGTTGGGGGAAAGGTTGGGGCTAAAGCCGGCAGCTTCCAGGAGGGTATGGAAGAGGCGGCGGGTGGAAACGGGGGTGGCAATGCGTTTTCCTGCCGGGAAGTGGCCGGGATAGCGCAGGATGAGGGGCACGCGGATCAGCTCTTCGTAGACCACAAAGGCGTGGCCGACGAAGTCGTGTTCTCCCAGGCCTTCGCCGTGATCGGCGACGATGGCCACCAGCGTGTTCTGCTCCAGGCCGGTGTGGCGCAGGGTGTCGAAGACGGATCCCAGTAGGTGATCTTGGTAGGCCACCTCAGCATCGTAGATATCCCGCAGCACCTGCGCTTGCAGTGGAGAAAGGGGCTGCGGCAGGGGCGCCATCCAGCGGTAGGGCTGGGCGTTGTATTGGCGCAAAAAGTCGCGGGCCTCGCGGTTGCTTTTGAAATAGGG
>NZ_JANSHS010000107.1:0-6425 GCF_047461695.1 Synechococcus sp. R6-7 | reverse complement strand
AAAAAGAGGTCGCCATCCCGCCAGAGCTGTTTTCCCTAATGCACAGTGAATTGGAGGGATCCCCGGAGGAGGTGCTGGTGTTGACGGGGCGGATCGGCTGCAGCGGCGAGCTGCGGGTACGGGTTTGGCAGGAAGGCGAGGAGAGCACGGTTTTCGAGGGGCAACGGCTAATTCAATTTCCCGCTGAAGCCCGAACGGCGGTGTTCAGCATTCCCATCACCCTGCCAAGCCGCGTTTGGACCCGTCCTTTGCGGGGGGAACTGGCCCTCACTCCCTCTTCCTGGCGGGATGCAGACCGGCCTTCCCAGCCCTTGACGATTCCGTTTTCCGTCCGCTGTCGAGACCTTCGCGTCAGCGTTGCGGAGCAACAAGGCGGAGAGCTGCCTCCCGCCTCCCCTCCGCGTCAGTATTGGGGAGCAACAAACATCCCACTGGCCCGGTTGCGGGAAGACCCCCCCTTAACCTTGCTGTCTCCCGAACGAACCTTGCAAAAGCTGCTGCGCATCTGGCAACACAGCGCCCCCATTTCCGTCAGCGTTGCCGAGCAACAGCGAGAGGAGGACTCAGCTTCGCCCGTTCAGCCCGCCGAGACCCAAGCCCTCCGCTCCTTCCCGGAAAAGGATCCCCTGCCATCTGCGCCCAACCCCTCCGCTCAGCCCCTACCCGAAGCAGAGACGGCAGAGTTGCCATCGCCCATCTCCTCCCCTTCCCTACCACCCCAAGCTGAGGCCATCTTGCCAACGCAAGCGGCAGCCGGGATCCCGAGTAGCCCTGTAGCTCCCTCTGAAAACTCGCTGCTGCCCCCCGCTCCGCCTGGGGTTTGTCCAACTCCCCAACTGGTGGTGCCCGAGCAACTCCGAGCCGGAGACAATTTCGATGTGGTGTTGCGCTTGCCCCCCACGACCAACCCTGCTGCAGGCCATCAAGCCCCTTTTTGGATCAAGTTTTGGGTGAAGCACGGGCGCACTCGCTCTTTGGTGGATGGCCCCCGTTGGTTGCTGGACTTCTCCCGTGACGAGCAGGGGCAGTGGCAAGCCCTCACCCGCATGACCATCCCTCCCGGAGTCCCTGAGCTGATCTTTGAAGCTTGGGCCGTCAGCCCGGATCGCCAGCAGCAGAGTGACCGAGTTACAGAGCGCCGCTCCATACTGCCTTGAAGCCTGGCTCAGTCGCTGTCTTGGACGGAACGCACCATCAGCACGGGGCAGCCGATGTGCACCCGCACATAGTCGGAGATGGAACGCCCCAACAGCCGATCCAAATCGGGAATGCTGCGGGCAATGGTAGGTCGGCGGTCAGGGGATCCCATCACCAGCAGATCGGCGTTGCTCTCGGCGGCTAAGCGGACAATTTCTGTGCCCGGATCCCCGACGGCAGTTAACACTTGGTGGCCGATTTGCCGGTTTTTGAGGGTATCGATTGCCCGATCTAGAGCCTCATCTCTGCCTGGGTTGTCGGCATCCAACTGCACAGAGGCCAGGAAGATCTGGGCCCCTTGAATGCCGGAGATCAAGTCAAGGGCCGTGGCAAAGGCGGCCTGGGCAGCGGGGGAGTTGTTGAGGGCCACCATGACATGGCTGGGGTATTTGACGTAGGCGTCGTCTTTGACCAGCAGCATTGGGCAGGAGGCGAGCTGGAACACATATTGGCTCACCGAGTTCTGCAAAATGGCCATGATGCGGTTGCGTCCCCGGGATCCCATGACAATTAAGGGATTGGGCATAGACTCGGCCACCTGCAGCACCACCACCTTGGGATCCCCTTCCACCAGTTGCGTGCTGATCTTTAGCCCTGGGCGGGGGGGGAAAGTCTGCAGGGTTTGGGCCAGCAGTTCCTGCCCCTTTTGCCAGGCAGCCCGCATCTCCTCGGCAGACGTTTGGGAAGGCACCGCATGCAGCAATGTCACGTGGCACTGGGCAAAGGCCGGCAGAGACAGAAGGGTATGCACCATTTGCTCAGTGGGGCCGCTGCCATCGATGGCGGCAATGAGGTTCTCAAATCGAGGCATGGGATCCGTTCTCCGGGCCGTAGTTTGCCAAGACTCATCCTAGATCTGCCCCTGCGGATCCCTGTTACCGTAGGGGATATCCTGCAACATTTTGTTGGGTTTCAGTAACTTAGCCACACATAGCCGGTAAAGCCGCCGCCGGCATTGGTGTTGCGACCGGCCAGGAACTGAAACCCCCCCAAGCCCAGCGTTAACCCTCCCTCTAGCCGCCAGTTGAGCTGGCCCGAAAGCTTGAGGTTGTCGTAGTCGGGATCCTGAACCGCCAAATCCCCGAACAACAAAGGCGCGCCGTTGCCCAACGTAAAATCCCCATCCAGGGCCAGGATGGCCTGCAGCTCAGGAGTCAAATCGGCCCCAAGGGTTAAGTTGGCCTTGACCCGATCCCCGGGATAGCCCAAGTAATCTCGGAACGTGAGGCAGGAGTCGAAAAAGGCGGGCAGGGATCCCAACTGGGTATTGGCCGCCACCCCAACTTTGAGATCGTAGCCGAAAACACCGTACCCCAAGGGCAGGGGAATGTCTTGGGTGGCATATCCCGGCGGGATCAAGGCCGTTAGCTGAGCCGAGAAGAAGGGATCCCCGTTCCCCCAAGTATGGCGCAGGCCCAGTTCCAGATCCCGCAGGCCCTGGTTGCGCTGGGTAACGGTGTCAGCCCCGCTGGCAAAGCGATTTTCGATGAAAACGTAGCTGGTGTTGAGGTTGAGAGTGAGCTGATCGCTAAGGCCAGTCTCGGCGAAAAGGTTGAGGCGGGTTTCCCCATATTCTGAGAGAGCAGGCCCCAGTTGCCCCCCCTGATCAAAGCGGGTGCGAGGCCGATAGACCTCCGGCTGCAGCGAAAAAAAAGTCTTGCCGGCACCGCGGGGAAAACCGCATCCTGCCCAGGCCGGCAGCTCCGGCGGCATTGCACTAACCACTAGACTCGCCAGCAGGCTTGCCCTTAGAAATCTCAGCTTCTCCATGGCAGGGATCCCGGCAGCTTCAGGGGGATTGTATCCCCAGGATCAAGCTCTGGGCCAAGATCCGGGACAAAACCGGCTTTGGAACGACTGCTAACTATGAGGTGGCAGCCGGCAAGCCCACCTGTGCCCGGAATTGGCGAGCGGCGGTCAGCGCCCCATAGGGATCCCCTTTGTAGAGGCCGTAGTGCATGAGGGAAAAGCGCCGCAGCCCCAGTTGAGACACTTCCCGCAGCCACTCCGGCTGGCTCATGAGCTGAAAGTCTGTATGGACGGTGTCGGCCCGTCCGCCGCTGGGGTGCTTGTCCTTAATCGATGGCTCGTAGTGGGCCAACATCAGGTTGGAGTGGATAGGGGAAAACAGGCGGCAACAGAGGCGGATTTGCTCTGGGTTGCCGGGATCCGGGCCGTTCAGCTCTGGGTTAAACTCCCCTGGCCGCCGCTGGCGCATCGACTGGAAGGCGATCCCGTCCATCCGGCTCAGGGTCTCGGCAAAGGGCTCCACCATGCTGCGGCCTGCCCCCTGGGAAGGGTCGTCAAAGGTGGCAATCCAGCCCCCCCAGCACAGGGCCACTTCGGCCTCTGGCAGCCGCTCTTTGATGGCCTGTCGGGCTTTGAGGACATTGCGCATCAGGGCTTGGTAGTAGGGAGCAGTGTCGGCGTTGTAGGTGTCCGCCGGGATCCGCCAGTAGGAAAACTCAGTAGCCAAGCTCCAGTAGGTGGGGCGGCCCTGAGGATTGGCTTGGGCAATATAGCCCGCCAGCTCGGCCACGTCCTCCACAAATTGCGGGGAGATATGATAGTCGCCGCAGGGGCGGTGGGTGTCGTCTTCCCAGGTGATGATGTGGAGGGTATAGCCCCGCTCAAACCACTGCCGCAAAAGCCCGGCCTGGTGCCAGTTGCGCCAAAAGGAGAGATCCCCCTGGCGGTGATCAAAGCTGTTCAGCCAGCCGCTCAGGAAATGGGGATCCCACCCCTGCGCCACTGCCGCCACCTGCGGATCCGACTCGATTTCCCAGAGGAAGCGACCGGGATCCTCGCCAATGCCCACCTGCCAGCGGGCCAGCAGCTCTGACAAGTTCATGCTTCCCGTCTCGGCATTTTCCGGGCTGCGACTCCCCTGCTGACTCAAAAACTCCTGGCCACAGCCGGCAACCCCATAGGCAGCCAGCAGCGCTCCGCCCGCTTGCAGCACCTGTCGCCGCTGCCAGGATCGTCTCCTTTTCATCTCCTCTCCTCCTGCGGTTCCTCTTGGTGTTGGCGAGCCCACAGCCGCACTTGGGGGGAGCTATAAACCTCCCTGAAGCCCGGCAGCCCCTCAAAATTGAGCTCAGGCCAAAATTGCAGGATGCGATCGGCGCTCCGCAAGGGATCCGCCAGCCCCGCTACCAAGAGGTAGTCCACCCTTTCCTGGGGATGCTGAAGGGCCAGGGCAAACTCGTACTGGTGAGGAGTAAGGAAAGAGCGGGGATCCCTTGCCCAAAAGATAGCCTCAAAGTGGATGTCGTCGTCCACCAGCACTTTTCGCCCGGGCAACAGGTGGCGATAGAGATACTGCCCAACCTGCCGCTTTTCTTGCCGCAGCCTCCGCCAGTCCTCTAGGGCTTGTCCGGCGGGGGTAACCTCATAGAACCCTTGGGCAGCTTCCAAGTTCCAGCTAAGCGGCGACAACTCCCCAACCAGCCGCTCCCAGAGATCCCGCTCCTCGGCCACCAGGGGCATGAGGAAACCCGGCTCTTGGCTCACCCCATAACCGGCAGTGAGGCAGTTCAACCCCAAGAGGGCAGTGATCAACAGGCGCTTAGCCCAGCCGGGGCCGGCTCCGCGACACAAGTAGGCGCCCATCAGCAAAGGCAGCGGCACCCAGAAAAGGCCAAAGCGGCTCAGCTCCCGCAAAAACAGCCCCTGCCCTAGAGAAGCCAGCAGGATGACCAGCGGCATCCCCCAGACCAGAGCCCATACCCAGCGACCCGGGCCTCGGCCCAGCAGGGATCCCAGCCCCAACAGCAGATAGGCAGGGGCCAGCACCGCCAGCCATTTCCCAGCCTCCAGCACCCCCCGCCAGCCACCCGCCTGCTGCAAGTCTTCCCGCAATTGCGGCAGCCGCAGACCGCTGCCCACCTGGTAGGTGAAAGCCCAGGGATCCCCTACCGACAGCCAGTTCACGTACAGCCAGCTCAACATCAGGGCCAGGCTGATAAACCCTGCCACCAGCAGCGAAGCCAGCCGAAAACCCCAGGACTGTTTGCGAAAAGCCAACAGCAGCACCCCTGCCACCCAGGGCAGCAGCCACCCACTTTCCCAACGCAGCACCATCAGAGGCCCCAGTGCCAGCCCAATGAGCAGTAGCCGCAGCGCAACGGGCAGCTCGCCAGGATCCGCCCCAGTCTCTGCCCTGGCCTGCTCCTCTTTACTCAAGGGAAACAGCAGGGCCATGTTCACCCCCACCAACCCTGCTGTGGCTGTCCAAACAGGGCTGCGCAGCAGCATCAAGATCAAAGTCGGCTGCACCACCATCAACAAACCCCATAGCCAGCGCCATCCCACCTCCACCGGCAAACGGCGTAACTGCCGCCACGTCCAGCCCAGCAGCAAAGAGCCCAAGATGGTCTGCAGCAACAGCGGGGATCGTCCCAGAATGGCCGTGACCATCACCAGCAAGGGAGGAAAGGTGGTGCCCACAATGGGCAGGCGCGGATCCGGCCCCAAGGCCGCCACGGATCCCTTATAGCCAAGAAACTGCATCTCCAAGCTCACCCAGCTCCAGCCTTCCTTCAAACCCCACAGAAGGCTAGCCAGCAGCAGAAACAGGATCCCGGTAGACCCGAAGAGCCGCAAGAAAGCCCTGAGCTTGGTGAGAAACATGGGTTGCTTTAACGGCTTCAAGAAGTTAGAAGGCAACTCATTCAACAGCGAATCAAGCCTTAAGAGTTGTCTGATGAGAACAAGTTTCAGAAAAAGTATGGGGATGGGCTGACGTGTCTGGGAACTGGACACAGGGCTAGATTAGCATTCCCTGGCCTGAGAGACTTTATCTACGAGTTTTGGCGTAGGCCAATTCAGCCATATTGTCGATGAGGAGGTCTCGGACGCTGAGAGAGAATGAGGGTGACCTTGCAAGGACGTGATCTTATGTTGCAGGCTGTGCGGGACGTGAATGAAGCAGCAGTTCCAGCGCTTGAGCTGGTGCCCTCTCAAGCAGAAACCCGTCCTTGGGGATCCTTCTGGGTTTTGGATGAAGGCCCGATGTACAAGATCAAGCGCATCGAGGTGAAGCCTGGCCATCGGCTCAGCCTGCAGATGCACTACCACCGCAGCGAGCACTGGATCGTGGTCAGGGGCATAGCGAAGGTTACCCGTGGAGAAGAGGTGATGCTGCTGAGCTCCAACGAGTCCACCTACATTCCCCCCTGCACCAAGCACCGCCTGGAAAACCCCGGCACCCTTCCCTTGGTGTTGAT
>NZ_JANSHS010000106.1:0-20279 GCF_047461695.1 Synechococcus sp. R6-7 | reverse complement strand
TGTCGCAGAACCAGGAACCAGAATCCCCTGTCTTTAGGCAGGGGAGTATGTCAAATCCCCAAAGAGACTCACCGAGCCGTGAAGCGCATCCTGTTGGAATCGGATCAAGATCTTTCGGAGCTGATCGAGGCGCTGCTCAGCCAGTGGCTGCGTTCTCAGTCGGGAAAGGTTTGAAACCAAAATCTGGGGAAGGGGGGCATCGCGGACCCCACAGCCGCATAGGATCCCGCTGTCGGGGATCGGAGGGAGCACACAGATTCCAGATCAGAACCAGATAAGAATAAGATGAAGGGGCGTGAGGCAGGGATCCCCGAACGCGAGGTGGGGCCGTTCGCAATAGCGGGACGGAGTCCTTGGGCAAGTTGCGCGAGGGGAAGTCTGCGTTGGGAGGACGTCACGCTCTTTCAGGGGTAAAGGGATCCTTTATGCAAGCCATCACCTTGCTCGGCTCCACCGGCTCGATTGGCACCCAAACTCTGGACTTGGTGGCCCAGTATCCAGAGCGTTTTCAGGTTGTTGGCCTGACCAGCTACAGCAACGTTGCCCTCTTGGCCGAGCAGGTGCGGCGGTTTCGGCCCCAGATGGTTGCCATTGGCCGGGAGGAGCTGCTGCCGGAGCTGCGGTCGCTGCTGACGGGGATCCGACCGCTGCCGGAGTTGGTGGCCGGAACGGAGGGGCTGTGTCAGGTGGCGGCTCACCCGGCGGCCCAGCGGGTGGTGGCGGGGATCGTCGGCTGTGCTGGCCTGTTGCCTACTCTGGCTGCCATCCGCGCCGGCAAGGACATTGCCCTGGCCAACAAAGAAACCCTGGTGGCAGGCGGTCCGGTGGTGCTGCCCTTGGTGCGGCAGTACGGGGTGAACCTGATCCCCGTCGACTCTGAGCATTCGGCCATTTTCCAGTGTTTACAGGGGGTGCCCGCGGGATCCCTGCGAAGAATCCTGTTGACTGCCTCGGGTGGCGCCTTTCGGGATTGGCCTGCCGAAAAATTGGATCAGGTCACCCTGGCCGATGCCCTCAAGCATCCCAATTGGGTGATGGGGCGCAAAATCACCATCGACTCGGCTACCCTAATGAACAAGGGCCTGGAGGTGATCGAGGCCCACTGGCTCTTCGGCCTGGACTACGACCACATCGACATCCTCATCCACCCGCAGAGCATTGTCCACTCCCTGATCGAGCTGGCCGATACCTCGGTTCTGGCCCAGTTGGGCTGGCCGGACATGCACCTGCCCATCCTCTACGGCCTCAGTTGGCCGGAACGCCTGGCCACCCCCTGGGATCCCCTCGATTTGGTCAAGCTGGGATCCCTCACCTTTAAGGCTCCGGATCACCGCAAGTACCCCTGCATGGAGTTGGCCTATGCCGCTGGACGGAGGGGGGGAACGCTGCCGGCAGTGTTGAATGCGGCCAACGAAGCGGCGGTGGCCCTGTTCTTGCAGGAGCGCATCCGTTTTTTGGATATTCCCCGTCTCTTGGAGCGGGTTTGTGAGCGGCATCAAGTCATTGCCGATCCCAGCCTGGAGGACATTTTGCAGGCAGATGCCTGGGCACGGCGGGAAACGGCGCAACTGGCCCAGCAAGCCCCGGCTCAGGTTCTGGTCTGATCCCTACCGGGGGGATCCGGCTGAGCGCTAGAGTGGGAGAGGATGCAGGGAGCAAGTGAGTGACCGGATCGGGATCCCATCTCCGACAGTTGGCCCATTATCTGCGCCCCTATCGACGACAGGTGGGGTTGGGCATTGGATCCCTGCTCCTGGTCAATGGCCTGGGGGTGTTCCTGCCCTGGTACGTCAAGCTGGTCATCGATGACCTCAGCCAGAACCTGGCCACTTTGTCGGCCCGGCGCATTGCCCTTTACGCCTTGACGGTGCTGGTCGTCTCCAGCCTGATGATGGGCATTCGCATTGCCTCGCGGGTGTGGATGTTTGGGGTGGGACGGCAGGTGGAGTTTCACCTCAAGCAAGCCATCTTCGAGCATTTGCTCACCCTGCAGCCTTCCTACTTTGCCCAGCAGACCATCGGGGACATTCTCACCTGCATCACCAGCGATGTGGAAAACATCCGCCGCCTGTTGGGCTTTGCCCTACTCAATTTGGCCAACACGATCTTTGCCTATGCCACCACCTTGCCCGCCATGTTTGGCATCGAGCCCCGTCTGAGCACCTTGGCGCTGTCGGTGTTTCCGGTGATGTTGGTGCTGGTGAAGTTGAGCAGCAACCGCCTGCAGCAGGAGCAGCTCCAGGTGCAGCAGGAGTTGGCGGATCTGAGCGATCTCATTCAAGAGGACCTGAACGGCATTGCCCTGATCAAGGTGTACAGCCAGGAACAGCACGAGCAGCGGGAGTTTCGCCGCCAGAACCAGCGGCTGCTGCAGGCCAATTTGCGCTTGGCCCTCACCCGCAACTTGCTTTTCCCTTCTTTGGTGGCGCTGGTCAGCCTCAGTTTGTTGCTACTGCTGGCGGTGGGGGGGCCGCAGATTGCGGCAGGGACGCTGACCATCGGGGATTTTTCGGCCCTCACCCTCTACGTGGAACGGTTGGTATTTCCCACCGCCCTGCTGGGCTTCACCATCACGGCCTACCAGCGGGGGCAGGTCAGCTTGGAGCGGATCGATGCTCTGTTGGGGGTAGAACCCACCATCCGAGACGCCCCAGGCGCTTTGCCGTTGTCTCTGGAGAGGGTGCAGGGTCGCCTCGAGGCCAGAGGTCTCGCGTTTGCCTTCGCCGGCCCTGCGGCAGCTCCGGCTCTAGAGGATTTGCACTTTTGCATAGAACCGGGCCAGATGGTGGCGGTGGTGGGGCCGATTGGGGCGGGCAAGTCCACTCTGGCCAATGCCCTTCTTCGGCTGCTGGAGATCCAGCCGGGGCAACTGTTTTTGGATGGGCAGGATATCACCCAGATTCAACTGGGATCCCTGCGGCGGGCCATTGCCTATGTGCCCCAGGAGAGCTTCCTGTTCAGCGCCACGGTTCGGGACAACATCCGCTACGGCAAGCCAGATGCCGAAGATTGGGAGGTGGAATGGGCTGCCAAAGCCGCCCACATCCACGCCGAGATCCTCAACTTCCCCAACGGCTACGACACTCTGGTGGGAGAGCGGGGCATCACCCTCTCCGGTGGCCAGCGACAGCGGGTGGCCTTGGCCCGGGCTTTGCTGGTGGATGCTCCCATCTTGATCCTGGATGACTCTCTCTCCAGCGTGGATAACCAGACGGCCCAAGCCATCCTCCGCCATCTGCGTCGGGTCACGGCCCAGAAAACGGTGATCTTCATCACCCATCGCCTCACGGCTGCGGTGGAGGCCGATCAGATTTGGGTGATGGACCAGGGCCGCCTTGTGCAGAAGGGATCCCATGCCGAATTGCTGGCGGACGAGAAGGGCCTCTACGCTTCTCTGTGGGCCAAGCAAAAGCTGGAGGAAGCCCTGGCCTAATTTGACGGCGGCAATCCCTGGCCGCTACCCTAACCGGCAAAGCTGTGGGGAGTGGCAACGATGGAAACTGCTGGGATCACTTTGTCCAAATTGCTCCACCAAGCTGGGATCCAGCCTCAATTGGCCCAGGGATCCCTGGAGGGGGTGCAGGTCTGGGGCCTCTGTGCCGACTCTCGCCAGGTACAGCCGGGGGATCTCTTCTTGGGGATGCCGGGATCCCGCGTGGATGGAGGTAGCTTCGTGGCCCAAGCCCTGGCGGCAGGGGCAGTGGCGGCCCTCATTTCCCAAGAGGCGTGGGAGAGCGTCAGCGGAGAGGCTGGATGGGGAAGTCAGCCCGTCCTGGTTTTGCCTCGCGCCAGCCTGAACAGGGCCGTGGCCCAGGTGGCGGCAGCTTTCTATGGGTTTCCCGCCCGCCAACTGACCTTGGTGGGGGTGACGGGCACCAATGGCAAAACCACCACCACCCACTTAATCGAACATTTGGTGCAAGCTGCCGGCCGCTCCGCGGCTTTGCTGGGCACTCTGTACAACCGCTGGCCTGGCTATAGCGAAGTGGCCTCCCACACCACCCTTTTTCCGCCTGAACTGCAGCGCAGCCTCAGGGAAGCCCAGAGAGCCGGGGCGGAGGTGGCGGTGATGGAGGTGAGCTCCCATGCTCTCGCTCAAGATCGGGTGTGGGGATGTTCCTTTGCCGCTGCCGTCTGGACCAACCTTACCCAGGATCACCTGGATTTCCACGGCAGCATGGAGAACTACTGGCAGGCCAAGGCCACCCTCTTCCGACAGGAGTATCTCCAAGGGCGGGCGGTGATCAACGCCGACGATGCTGGGGGACGGCGGCTCTTGCAAGCCATTCGGCCCGATCTGCAGCCCTGGGCCTACTCGCTGCAGCCCCTGCAGGGGATCCCCGGCCTCTGGCCCAGCAACGTTCAATTGCACCCCAGCGGCTTACAGGCGACGCTCCACACCCCCTCTGGCGCCTTTGCCGTGGCAGCCCCCCTGGTGGGATCCTTCAACCTGGCCAACCTGCTGGCGGCGGTGGGGGTAGCCCTGCACTTGGGGATCCCTGTCGAGATCATCCAGTCGGCCCTGCCCCACTTTCCGGGCGTACCGGGGCGGATGGAGCGGGTGACCCTGCCGGGGCAGGATATCGCGGTAGTTGTGGACTACGCCCACACCCCCGACGGCCTAGAAAACCTGCTCAAGGCCCTGCGATCCCAGGTGCAAGGGCAACTTATCTGCGTCTTTGGCTGTGGCGGGGATCGGGATCGGGGCAAACGACCGCAGATGGGCCGCATTGCCGCCACCTGGGCCGATCAGGTGATCGTTACCTCCGACAACCCCCGCACCGAAGATCCCCAGCAGATCCTACGGGATATTTTGGCCGGGATCCCTGGATCCCCCAGGGCGGTGGAGGTGGATCGGCGGCAGGCCATTCGCCTGGCCATCCTCGCAGCCCAGCCAGGGGATACGGTGGTCATTGCCGGCAAAGGCCATGAGGACTACCAGATCCTGGGCACCGAGAAGATTCACTTCGACGACCGAGAAGAAGCCCGCGCCGCCCTGGCCCTGAGGGAAAAAAGCCGGGGGTGAGGCTAACGGGAGCGGTGCTGCAGCATCAGCTCCACGAACTCGCGGAAGAGGTGATCGGCGTCGTGGGGGCCGGGGCTGGCTTCCGGGTGATACTGCACGGAAAACAGGGGCAGGTGACGGTGGCGGATCCCGGCTACGGTGTGGTCATTCAAGTTGAGGTAGCTGATCGTGACCTCATCGGCAGGGATCGAGTCGGCATCCACCGCAAATCCGTGGTTCTGGCTGGTGATCTCCACTTGCTTCTCCAACCCGCAAGGGTGGTTGAGGCCGCGGTGGCCAAACTTGAGCTTGTAGGTGGATCCCCCCAGGGCCAAGCTGAGGATCTGATGGCCCAGGCAAATCCCAAATAGGGGCTTCCCGGTTTGCAGCAGAGCTTGGGTGGTGCGGATGGCAGTCGTCTCAGCGGCGGGATCCCCTGGCCCATTGGAGAGGAAGATCCCATCGGGGTTGTAACTCAAAATCTGCTCCGGGCTGGCATTGGCCGGCAACACCATCACCCGACAGCCATAGCGGGTAAGGCGGCGCAGAATGTTGCGCTTAACGCCGAAATCCAAGGCCACCACCCGCAGGGGCGGCTCCGGCACTGGGATCCCTTGGCTGCGCCCATAGTCCCAATCGGCAGGCGTAGGCTCCAGCCACTCGTAGGGTTGGGGAGTAGTAACTTCCGCCACCAAGCTCAACCCCTGCATGGAAGGAGCCTGGCGCACCCGCTCCAACAAAACCTGGGGATCCAAAGTCTCCGTGGAAAGGGCCCCGTTCATCACCCCCTGAGAGCGCAGCCGCCGTGCCAAAGCCCGCGTGTCCACCCCGGCAATGGCCGGGATCCCATATCGTTGCAGGTATTCGGGGAGGGTGGATGTAGCCCGCCAGGAGCTGGCCAAGCGCGATACATTGCGGGCAATCACCCCTGCTACTTGGGGCCGAGCCGATTCTTCATCCAGCTCATTCACTCCGGTATTTCCCAGCTCCGGACAGGTGAAGGTAACCATCTGCCCCCGGTAGCTAGGGTCGGTGATCACCTCCTGGTAGCCGGTCATGCCCGTGTTGAACACCACCTCACCCACCGCCGTGCCCGGCGCCCCAAAAGACCAGCCGGCAAAGGAAGTGCCATCGGCCAGCACGAGCAGAGCCGGCTGCCGAGTTTGCCAGGGGAAGGCTTTTTGTGGAGCTTCAAGAGTTGGGGAAGAGGTAAGCATAGCCAATGACCTACGGCAGCTTAGGACAGGAGCCTGGCAACCTTTCAGCCACGACCTGACCATCCTACCCCAGCTATCCTTCCTCTGGCTCGCTGGTTACTCCTTCCTCTGGCTCGCTGGTTACATTGCCACACTCCGGATTTTTGTCCTTGCGAAGAGTGCCGATCAAAGTGCTCACCACCACGCAGCGGTTTTCGCCCTGGGAGTAGGCGCTGCTAACTACAAAGCGACCCAGTTGACGGGCGCGGCCATCGGATTCAAAAACCGCCCTTCCGTCATTGAAGGTGTTAGCCACAGTTACAAAATTGTTCAGGCGTAGCCGCTGACAGGGGGTAGGTTCATCGCAGAGGCCCTCCTCATCCTGGATAACCAGAGTCGGCACGTTTGGCTCTGAATTGTCCACCCCCACCACCCAAGCTCGGCCCAGGAGAGAGGCTCTGGCGTTGGTGCGGGCGGTGCGCAGGGCGCGCTCCACCTTGTTTTGGGCATCCTCCAGTTGGATCCGCGCCCAGATGTTGATCCCAGAGGGAACGGCCAGCACGGCCAGGATGCCGATGATGACCACCACCGCTAGGACTTCTGTCAGCGTAAAGCCCCGGGATCGAAAAGGCTGAGCTCGGCCAATTGCCTTTTTCTCCAAGGCCAACATGGTGGACATTCCCCCTAGGAGAGCGGACGGTTGATAACACCGCGGGCAAGAACCAGTGTTTGCATTGGCAGCAAGTAGCGCGACACCTCTGAGATATCGACGCTGGTGGCATTTCGGATGTAGCGACGGAAAAGGCCAGGGTTGGCCCGCTCCATGGCCGTGGCGGTGATGTTGATGATCACATCCTGCGGTCGGTCAGCGCCGACGCTTTGCCGCACGCAGACATAGAAGCCCACGTCGTTTTGGTTATCTCCCAGCCCTGGGAAGATGACGCCGTTGGGCCTGCCGCCACCAAAGGCATAGCCCTGCGGGCAAGCGGGTGCAACCTGCGGGCTGCCCTGCCGGCTGCTGAAGATGTTGGAGACCAAAGTTATCAGGCGGGGGCCATCTGCCCTGCCGGCAATGGGGATTTGGCGCGCTCGAGCTTGCTCGGAAGGCCAAGCAAGGAAACCATCTCGGAACGGATCGGGATCCTCAACAAAGAACGGGCTGCGACCGGCGCAGTTGTTTTGACCCTGAATGTTGAAGGGTCGCAATTCAAAACGGTCGATCCGCGCGTTGCCTTCCCAGGGAGTGCCCCCCGTTGGGTTGCCGGCGTTGTTGTAGTTGCGGCGTAGGTAGTACACCACCAGGGTGTAGATGCCGCGGCGGCTGACAAGAGTGTCCCAATCCGCATTTCTATCGTTCTGATCGAGCGGAAACTCGCGAGGTGGCTGGTTTGGTAGGGTAGCATTGCCTCTTCGAATATCTTGCAAGGTGGGGTTGCCCTCGTAGCATCCCTGCGGGATCGGCTCCAACTTCCAAAAGGCAACAACCGGGATAGCGTCATTGGGTCGGCGGATCCAGCCGGGGGTGTAAAGCTTTTGGATGAGATCTGGCGTTCGGTCTCCGTTGGGCTGTTCCGCATCGTTGTAGATGTAAAGCGCCTCTGCCAGATCCTGCCGGATAAACTGCATGGCCTGGGTCAGCTCTGCCTGCACCTGGGTGCGGCCCGTCTCTTCCCGATCCAGCCGCATCGTCTCGATGACAATCATCGCGGTGGCCAGGAGAAAGATGGAGGCAACCAGCAGTGAGACCAACAGCTCAATGAGGGTAAACCCCGCACTCTGGTAAACCCTGTGGCGAAAAACCTTGAACATAGGAAAACACCACCTTTTTGTGAGCCTGCAGGAGGAGCTTACCCGTCGCTTCAAAGCGAGGTAGGGCTTGGGCTGGGCAGCGGGAAGGCATTGCAGTTGTTGGTCGGTGTTCCACCCCTGGCTTGAACATCGGCCAAAACGGCGCGGCAAACATCCCCCAAATTGGCGGCCAGGTTGACTTCTACAATCGAGCTGGCCATGGGAAAGAGCCACACATCGGCATTGGCCAAGTTCTGGTTAGCCGAAACCACCTCCGCCCTCAAGCCAGGCAGCGCTCGGCGAGTGTTTGGATCAAAAGAAAAGCGGTGGTAAACCCTCACACCCATGCGAAAGCTGCAGGGCACCCCCTCAATGACCCTGCTTTCACGGCGGTCGATGCAAGGTGCCCCTGCGTCGCGGAAGGTTTGGATGACGTATTCTTCGGGGTTACGCCCCGGCACTTGAACCCGAGCCACGCGAATGGAATAGTTGTCCCCCTCTGTGTCCATGTTGGTGGGAGGTGGGGTATTTGCCAGCGGGTTGGCTCCCACCTTGGGCAGACGGGCCAGTTGAGTCTGAAAAGCGCGAGGGTTGGCAGCCAGCTCGATATCCACCAGAGTGCGGATGCGGTCTACCTCTTCCTGGGCTAGGCGGTTGGCCAGCTCCACCCGCTCGCTCATGGCGCGCCGGTAAGCAATTACCGTGAGGGTAGGGGCCAGGGCGACCATGGCCAGGGCCACGAGGACGACCGAAGCCAAGACTTCAATGAGGGTAAAGCCCCCTGTTTCTTGTTGCCGCCAAAGCCGTCCTTTGCTCATCGATCCCTCCCTTAGCCCACTCTGCTCCTACCTCGAATCTACCCCTGGCTTGGGGAGTCGATATCAGTCGAACTCATTACAGCCTCCAATCCGAGCAGCCGCCTGCAGGGGCACATCTGGCTGAGCTTGCAGCCCGCAGCGCAGCCGCCGCACATACGGATCCTGAGGATCCAACTCCCGCAAGAACTCGGTGCGCGTGTTGGAGGGGAATTGGAAGCGGGACGACACAGGGCCGGGGCGGCGGGCAATTTGCAAGCCCACGTCATAGCCGAAGCGGCGATTGGGCGGGAAGTAGTAGTCGAAGCCCCGCACAAAGGTTGGATCGTCTACCAGAGCGGGTGGCTCAAAGCTGTGCTGCAGGAAGGGGCCGGTAGCATAGGTGCTGTAGTTGAGCTGGATCATCGAGCCGCTGAAGAAGAGGTTGGTATTTCTCCACAGCTCGTTGAGCCGCAGGAAGTTATGCATGCCGCCGGCAGTTTGATGCAGCCGCGAGGGCAGGGTACCGCTGATGGCAGTGGCGTTCACCCGCGTTTCCCTAGCTGGCTGCAGTTGATGGTTGTTTTCGCCAGTGTCGTTGCGGCGGCGCTGGTTCACATCGGTTGAAGCCAGCTCTTGGAAGCGGGGAATGGGAATAGGCCGGCGGGTTACTTCATCCAGGATCACCCCTAGCACTGGGTTGTCCCTAGCAAAGCCAGTGGTGGGCTTGTTCAGGTCCAGGGTGAAGGGCTCCACATCCACCCACTTCAAGTCGTCATTACTGCCACCTGCGCCACCGTTGAAGTCAATTTGCACCTGGATGGTGCTGCCGTTGGGCTTGACGTAGAAGCAGAGGCCATTGCGGATATCTTCGCTCCCCTTGGTGTCAATGTAGTAACCGCCAAGATAGTTGGAGCTTGGGGAGTAGTTCTGAGTGTCACCTTCGTTTACCCAAGCGTAGGGGTTCAACACCATTTGGGGCTGGATTTCTAGTCCTTGCCTTTCAGGATCTAAGTCCAGCCCAAACAGCGGATCCCGATCTCGAATCTCACCCGGATCCGGTTCGTCCTCAAAGCGCAACGTGCTGGGGCGGCTAGCGGCGGTGTAGGCCTCGTAGCGGAAGCGGTCGTTGAAGTTGGGGCGGAACACGCCCGGCACCCAGAAGCCGCCGTCAGCGGGATTAACTAGCTCGTCGCCACAGCGAACTTCTCCGCTCTTGTTGAGCAGTTCCCGCCGCAGTTTCCGCGCCCAGTCGTCTGTGCCTCGAGCAGGATTTGCAGGAAGTGGTGGAGCACCGCTCTCAGCAGGGCGGATGCCCGGCTCTTTGCTGGGCTTGGCAATTTGAGTGGAGAGCAGGTTGCCCCTCAAGCCAGCGCGGGCAGCATGGGCTGGCTCCCCAAACATCCAATTGAAGGCTGCCCGCAAAGCCTCAGCAGGGCTGGGCCACTTGGGCGGCTTGGGCACCCCGGCTTTCACCTCCAGCACCGGGGAAAGCTGCGGCTGCAGAGCAATGGTTACGCCCTCGGCAGGAGCCGCAGCCACCGTATTCACGCTGATGGTCTCCGGCTCCGGATCCGCCTGCACTTCCTGAACAGGGCGCAGCTCCACCGTGTTGGGCTTAACGGCTAGCCACTCGCCCAGAGGGCTCTTGGGGGGAGCTTCTGGGGCAAAAGTTGCCGGCCCGCAATTGCGTTGACATCTTAAGCCTGAAGGTATCGTCTCCGTTTTGGTGGCTGGGCAGCTTGGGCTGCTAGTGTCGGCAATGAGGTAGCCTGTCTTGCTTTGGTCAAACGTTTTGACTGTGCCGCAGTCGATCTGGTTGATGACCTCATCGCAACTGGCCGGCGTCCAAGGCCCCCAGTTGTAGTTGCAGGTCTGCCGGCAGTCGACCGTCTGGGATTGCCTCTCGGTGTAGCTGGTTCCGCAAACTGCCACTGTGCAGGTGCGGCTGCGAGTTTGGGTGACTCTGGTGCCACCGTTGGCCACCGTACACTCAGGAGTCCATTCAGACCAAGCACCGCAGCTAGCACCTGGAGGTTGGCAGGTAACCCGTCGAGGTGTTGGTGGCTGGCCTGGGCAGCCATCAGGCAACCTTGCTGTTTGGATAATGGTTTCAGGCTGACAGATATTGGTCGGGCAGGGATCCCAGATGGGATCGCAGGTCTTGCAACGCGCCTGGTTAGACTCAAGAGCCTTCTGAGGATCCGGCTGGCAAGGCTTGTTGACCGGCGGCAGCGGCTTTAGGTAGCGCAGGTCGTAGTCTTCCCACTCACTGCCATCGCGGGTGGCAAAGCGCAGCCGGGCGTTGCCAGTGTTTTCATAGGTTTGAATTTCTATCAAGTAGGGCGAGTCCTGGGAGGGATCCGCGCACTCCAGCTCCAATCTCAAGGCAACCTCGTTGCTGCCGCTATCCCGCCAGGCTTCGGCACCTGCAGCGTTGGGTCCTAAGTTGAGGGGAGTGCCATGCCAAACGGCATCGAGTCTGAAGGTGGCGTCAGGTCTCTCGTCCCGCCGGCGAATGATCAGCCGCACACCATCATCGCCCTCGAAAATGCGGTAGGTCTGCAAGCCCGGCCAACGGGGATACAGCTCCCCTACCCAGCGCACCACGAAGAAGTCGTTGCCGTTGTTGTTGCCAGTCGGCCCTGCCCCACTTCTACGCCGCCAGCAGGAGCGCAGGAAGTTGAAGTGACCCGGGAAGTTGAGATCATCTGCGTCGGTCAGCAGATTCGTAAAGCCATTGTTGCCATCTGGCTCTCCGCAACTGGGCATCCAGAACCAGTCGCCGCGATCCCGTCGATCTGGGGTGCCAGCCGGCGCCGACAAGCGGCAACGGGGCTGCCGAATGTCCGCCAAAGACCCGTCGCACCTAGAGTTGTCATACAGCCGCCGCTTGAAGGGAGAGTTGGAGTCCAGCGATGTGCTGCTGCCGAAAAAGTACTGGAAGCCGCCCCACCAAGGGAAACCGCTGCCGCTGCGGGCAAAGGGGGCCAGGTTGGTCGGGTTATCGATAGCATTGCGCACGCAGGCCCAGCGTTGGTTGTTGGTGCCACTTGGATTACAGGTAGGCGCACTGGTGGTATAGCCATTGTTGTACTGACCAATGGCGTCAGGTACTCCTTGCGCCGGGAACACCGGATCCGGCCAGCGCACCGCCCGCAGGTAGGGCAGGTTGGCCTCTTGGGCTTCTGGAAGCAGGGGGCCTACAGCTCCGCTGGTGGCAAACCCTGTGTCGGGTTTGTACCGGTTCTGCGGGCTGGTCAGCCAGCCGTTGTAGTACTCGGCCAGCAACCCAGAGCCGCCGGGATCCGGGCAGGGTCCCAGCGGAGCCACCAGCACCCAGCGGGAGGTATCCAGCACCGGGTTGCCCAAAGCGGAGATGCGGGTGCCGAAGTTGGCATAGCCCACATCGGGTGCCCGCAAGGGCCGCACTGCCGGCACGCCACCGCCCGCCGTTCTGTCATCGTTATTGGGATCCGAATCGGCGTTGTTGAAGGGAGCCAGAATGGTGTCGCGGGCAAACACATCCGGCCAACCCGGCTGGTTGAGGTTGTCGCCCAAATTCTGCGCCCCGTTGGTGTTGTCGAAGCGGAGGACACCAGCGCCGCCTCTGGTGGGATCCGGAGCCGGCCAGTTGTTGCCGCGGATCACCAGGGCCTGGTTGAGGAAGGAGGTGTTGGCCCCTAGGTTTGGCCCACTGCAGCCGTAGTAGTCGTTGCGGCGAGGGGCCGAGGCCCGTCCACCTGCGTAGTCTTGGCCGGAGGTGTAGTTGCTGCCGCCGCCATTGAGGGTGCCATCCTGGACAAAGGCATCGTCGATGCTGCCGTCGCAGAAATCGGCAGAAAGGATGTTCACCGAGTCGCCCAAGACCTCGCTGGGCCGCCAGAGATCCTCCGCCGCCCGGGCAAAGCGCCGGTCTTCCCGTTCTTTATCGGATCGGAATCGCGGCCGCCCGTAGAAGTTTTTGTAGAGGCCATCTTCTCCGAAGTCAAGAAGAGTTGTGAACTCCTCCAGCCGCTGCCCGTTCCTCGTCTGGTGCAGGTTAAAGTCCCCTTGGATGTAAACGGGGTTGTCGGAAATAAAAGACAAGCCAAAAATCGCGTCATCAGGGTTGAACCCACCCCGGGCCAGCACCGCCCCGTTGCGCAGCCGGAAGCCGTAGGGCCGCCG
Source organism: Synechococcus sp. R6-7 (assembly GCF_047461695.1). Taxonomy (NCBI): domain Bacteria; kingdom Bacillati; phylum Cyanobacteriota; class Cyanophyceae; order Synechococcales; family Synechococcaceae; genus Synechococcus; species Synechococcus sp. R6-7. The sequence continues at coordinate 7,326 of NZ_JANSHS010000106.1, read as the reverse complement.
ATCCGGATCGGCATAGTAGTCCACCGGTTTGGGGCTGAGTCCACCTGGATTGGAAACAGGGGGATCCCAGACCGTTTGGCCATTGGCCGTGCCTCGATTCGGCTGACCGGCGTTCATAATACCGGCGCTGCCCAAAGTGCCGCGGGCATTTCCGTTGCGCCAGTTGGTCAGGTAAGTGCTAAAGGTGCCCAAGGGTGGGCGGGCAATGGCATCTTCCCGCACGGCATCTTCCCGGAAGGCGTAGAAAATCCCCCCTTCTCGGTTCTCGCCAAGCCCAGCAGGCAGCCAAGTATCCCCGCCGATAAACCCATTGGCCTGGTTGTTGACGTTGTTGGTCAGCAGGGCCAGGTCGATGTTGAGGGCCCGCACCGCCATTGCCTCGCGGCCATCGTAAAAGACGGAATCTTTGAAGGGCACGCGATGACACTGGTTACCAACCCGAATCAGCTCAAACTGGTTGCTGTTGGGGCCAGCAGTGTTATTGGGGCAGTTGGCAGTGGCACGGGGCAAAGTCCACTGGTCAATGGTGGCCCGGGGCCTCAGCCTCATGGATCCCAGATCCACCACGGCTTGATAGGTTACTGGCCCCTGTAGGAAGGGGTAGGCCTGCCTCCGCTCATCTTCAAGGGGATCGTTGGGGTTGGGGGGCACGCTGTGGTAAAAGGTCTCGCGGGGGAAGATGTAGCGCAGCGGCAGATAAAACCGGTTGGCTGCTTCTCGGTCCCCAGCTCGGCTGGCTTGGATGTCGTTCCAAAGGATTTGAGCTGTGGGATCAGGATTGCTGGCATTGGCGGCATCCCGAATGCGCAGGATGTTGTCGGCCAGCATGCCCAGCATGCAGCCTGCCGTTTGCAGCGTGGTTTGGTCGGCTAGGCTCAGTTGGTCAGTCACTTGGTCAGCGGGAGTGCCTCGGTTGACCAGATCAATCGCCCGCCCAATCGCCCGCCGCAGCTCGGAGAAGTTGCCAAAGGCCGTAATAAACGGATCCGGGTGAATGCGGCCCGCTTCTTGCCTGGGTGGATAGGCCCCGTCAGGATCGCCGGCAAAATTGGCCAGGTTGGTGAGCGCTGTCCACAAAGGAGTGCCAGGCCGCAGTTGCTCCCGCATCGGCTCGGGGTCATACTCCCAAACGTTGGTGCCCTCTCCAGTAAAGAAGTTGATGCCCAGTTGAGTGCGCTGGTCGCCGGTAGGGAAGGTGGAAGCCCGCTGCAAACTCCAGGGAGAGCCTGGGTGGGCCACCGTAGCCAGGCAGGCTATCGGAAAGCGGCCATCTCTGTGGCTGTAGTGGTAAACGGCTGTAGCCTGCACTGCCGCTGGGTTATCCCGCAGCGTTAGGCGTTGCCGCGCCTCGTTGCTGATGAAAATGGCCTGTAACTTGGTGGGGTCCTCTAACTTGGTGGGATCGTCGGGATCCCCGGGCGGCACCAAAGGCAGAGGCAAAGAATCGGTGCGAGTCAGCTCCAGCCGCTGGCCTACGATCACCCGCAGACCTTCCACACGGGCCCGCCGCTCCCAATAGCCATCCAAGCCCACCTCGGAAAGGGCGCCTGGGGGTGGGTTGTCCTCGGTCAAAGACTCATTCTGGTTGTTCCTGGCATCAGCAGGAATGGGATCACCGGCCTTAGCACCAGGAATGGGATCACCGGCCTGAGCAGGATACTTTTGCGCAAAGGTGTCCACGTCGCAGCCCCTCTGCAGGTCAGGAGTTACAGGCGGACGGTCGTAGCTGGCTTTGGGGCCAAAGCGGTTGTCAGCCCGATAGACATCGTCTACATAGGGAGGGCAGACCTGGTCTCTTTCTGATTGAAAGCCACCGGCTTTAACTCGTCCTCCCTGCTTGGCATTAATTGGGGAGACCGACCATCCTGGATCCGGTGCATAGGCTCCGCGGGTGCGAATGCGGCCAAAAAGCTGGAGCTCCAGCGGATCCAGAGCTATCTTTTCCGGATCTTCATTGTTCTGAACTTGAACTGAATCAAAGTTGAGGTTATTCAGACGGGACGTACTAGGTGCCCTACCTGGCACACCGGGCTGGGCATCGAAGATGAGGTTGTCGCTCACCTGCTGGCCGGCGTAGCCAATGGCCCCTGCCACCAACTCTCCAAAGGCAGTGATCTCAGAGTTGTCGGGGGGCATGTAGAAGCAGGAGTGCTCCGAGCTGATGGCGAAAGCCCGGAACAAGTTGTTGGAGCCATACCGGAAAAAGAGGCTGCCCCCTGTGTAGATAGCGCCGTTCCAGTTGTATCCAGGGGTGAAGAAGAACTCTACATCGCCGCGGCTAAAGATCCCCCACTTGTTGAGCAGATCCCGCTTCCAATCCTGCTGGAACTGCAAGGCCGAGATGGCGCGGGTGGTGGAGTCGGCCCCCTCAATGGGCAAAGTTACAGCGTACACCTGAAAGGGCTTGTACAGCGCAGGGCCCACCTGGAACCAATCTCCCACGTTGGGGTTGACCGTCTGTTCAGCCGGAGAATCGGTACACCCCGCCAAGGCCGAACCCTGCAGTGGCCCACTGCGGATCACCAGTCGCCGCGCCCGTTCAGTATCGCTGATATTTCCCTCAAAGCCCTCCAGTCTGTCTCGGCCCTCTACCGGCGCACGACGAGCATGAAGGATGGTATAGGCTGTTACGGAGTCATTGAGGCCGTTGTTGTCGGTATCCACCAAGAACCACCAGACTGGGGCTTGCCGCTGCACTTCGATTCGCCGACCTGAATTCTGGGGATCGGGCACGCGAGCCGTGTAGGGCAACAGGAAACGCTCCTCGTCGGGAAGGGTGTAGGGATCCGAGGGCTCTGCAGGCACCGCCGTGCCATCGTTGAGCAGCGCAGAGGTAAATTGGGCATCGGTGGGAGCGCTGTTGGGCAGGCGGCGATCCCGAATGAGGTTGTCAATCTTGGCCCTGGCCCGGTCGATGGCAGCATTCAGTTGCCGGCTGATGGTCAGCTCCGCCCGTTCCACCTGGGTTTGGATGGTGCGCTGGGTAGAGCGGGTCAGCAGCCCTACCGTCACCAAGCTCAAGACCAGCACGATCAAAATGGCAACCGGCAGGACGAAGCCCCGCTCGCGGATCTTGCGCCGATCCACCCGTGCTTTCAAAGAGGCGAGCAAGCGCAGGGTGAGCTTGAGCAGCAGCGTGGAAGGAGCAGACATACCGTATCTCGGACAACGTGAAGGGGAAGGCGGCACCCCAGGGATCCCTTGTCAAGATGCCAAGCTAGCAACAGTATGGCGGTGATCATGGCCGCCGCAAATCCCCACCTCTGGGGGGAATCCCCAAGCCCTTTCTCCAATTCACAAGATCCCCAGTTGCTGCGCCTTGAGCAGGGCGGTGACACGGTCGCTAGCATCCAGCTTGCGGTAGGCGGTGCTGGCATATTCTTTGACGGTTTCGATGCTTAGGCCCAGACGGCGGGCAATCTGTTTGTTGGCCAAGCCCTCGCTCATCAGTTGCAGCACACACAGCTCGCGGGGGGTGAGCTTGGGCAGCTCCTGTCGGGCAGGCAGCCAGTCTCGTTCGGGGTTGGACAAAATCTGACGGATGACGCGGGCCAATTCCGCCGGGTCGGTCTCTTTGGAAAGGTAGCCTTTGGCCCCGGCGCGGCGGGCTGCCTCAATCAGACCCGGCTCCTGAAAGGTGGTCATCATCACCACCACCACCGGCAGACCTAGCTCGGTGATGTGCTGGCATGCGGCGATCCCATCCCCATCCGGCATGCGCACATCCAAAATGGCTACGTCGATGGGGCAACTGCGACAATGGTGGACGGCCTGGGATCCCGTCTCGGCTTCGGCCACCACCTCAAATCCTTGGGCTTGCAGGGCAAACTTCAGCCCCAACCGAAAGAGGGGATGATCGTCGGCAATGAGAACGCGGACAGGGGAAGTCATGGCAGGGGATCCCAGCCGAGGGGGTGCTGGTTTTAATCTGCCCAAGGGGGGATCCCAAATAAAGCGCCCTCACCCCCAGCCCCTCTCCCTTGGGGAGAGGGGGGTTATGGCTTCACCAAGACCATGCCGCGGGCCTGGGGGTCAAAGGTGGGATCCAGCCGGGTTTGGGCATTGTACAGGGCGCCGGTCAGATCCGCCCCCTCCAGAAAAGCGCCTCGCAGGTCGGCCCCCCGCAGATCGGCATTGTGTAACTTGGCCCCTGTGAGGTCGGCGCCGGTGAGGATGGCTCGACGCAAGTCGGCCCCGCTTAAGTTGGCCACCTGCAGATTGGCACCCGTCAGATCTGTCTGCTGCAGGTTGGCCTGCGCCAGATCGGCTTCCCACAAGAAAGCCCCTGCCTGAGCTGAGCCACTCAGATTGGCCCCTCTCAAATCGGCCAGATTGAGGATTGCTTGGGAGAGGTCGGCAGCTTGGAGATTGGCCTGTCTGAGGATCGCTTCTTTTAGGTTGGCCCCCCTGAGGTCAGCTCCCGGCAGTTCTGCCCCCGTTAGGTTGCAGGCGGGGCAATCTTTGCTGGGAAAAACAATTTGGGAGCGGCCCAGTTGGGCATCCAACTCCAGTTGGGCAAAGGCCGAAGCCGTCGGGATCCCCAGCGCCAACAGCGCTCCCGACCAGAGGCGACTTCCCCTCATCAAGGGCTTTACAGGTTGGAGCCGTGCCCATCCCATGGTTTTCACCGGGATCCCCTCCTACTGCTGATGGTAGCCGCTCTGGCCCATTTCCCCAGGGATCCCCCATATCTTGAGGAGCGCCACTAGCTCTGTTGCGGCTGGCAGTGGGGGCAAAAGTGGGCCGACCGACCTGCCAGCTTCATCCGCTGAATTGGGGTGCCACAGAGGCGACAGGGATCCCCTTCCCGACCGTACACCCACGCTTGCCCTTGATAGTTGCCGTTGAGCCCACGCAGATCCCGGTAATCCCGCAAGGTGGTGCCCCGCTGCTCCAGCCCGGCCCGTAACACCTCGATCAAAGCTTCTCGCAGGCGTGCCTTGGCCACATCCGAAAGCTGAACTGCTGGCGTCAAAGGGTGAATGCCGCTCAGAAACAGGGCTTCGTCGGCGTAAATGTTGCCCACCCCGGCTACCAGCGATTGATCCAGCAGCGCGGTTTTAATAAGACGGCGGCTCTTCTGCAGGGCAGCCTGGAAATAGGCCTCAGAAAAAGCTGGCGAAAAGGGCTCCGGCCCCAAGGTCTGCAGGGTGGGGATCACCGCCTCCAGCTCAACACCGGCGGGCACCAGCCACATCTGGCCAAAGGTGCGCTGATCCACAAAGCGCAAGTCCCACCCTTCCTCGAAGGCCAAACGAACACGAGTGTGAGCTGATAAAGGGGTGGATCCCTGCACCCAGAGCAACTGCCCGGTCATGCGCAGATGCACGCCCAGAACAGCTCTCGAATCCAGGGATCCCAGGAGATACTTTCCTCGCCGCTGCCACTGGGTAAAACGGGTGCCAATCAAGCTCCGCCCAAACATCTCCCCTGCAGGGTAGGCAATGGTGCGGGCCAGGAGCACCTCCACCGCAAGTATCCGCGGCCCCAAGGTGAGGCGTTGCAAATCTTGCCGAACTGTTTCAACTTCCGGCAGTTCAGGCACAGAACGACTTGCTCAAGAACACAGTCCCCGGCATCAGAACTTTGGCTTAGCTGGCCGCAGCTTTGGCCTTGGCTTTGGGAGCTTCCAACACTTCCAGTTCATCTTCGCGGAAGTTGTTGGTGTTGATGTTGTAGTAGTTGATCTTGTCAAAGCGGACGATCACCGGGTAGAGAATGCCGCTGGTATCCACCGCCGCAACCGTTCCCACATCCCGGTACCAGTAGGATTCTTTCCGCAGCACACGGACTTTGGCACCACGCTGAATTGCCATGAGGGTTATCTCCATTGACCTGAACTCAGATTACCCTAGTCCGTGAGAAGGCTGCGATTTCCGAATTTTTGTAACAGGGATCCGCTTTTGTCTGGCTGGGTTTTCGGGGCCAACAGCAGATGAACCGTCGCACCTGTGGAGCCTGGCTGTTGGGTTCTGCTTTGACCTGGGGCTTGCAGGGGAAATCTGCAGGGCTGCCCCATCCGCGCGATTTTGCCGCCGTCCTCAACCTGAACACCGGTCGTTTAACAAGGGTTTGGCAGCCGGAGCAGGCTTCCAGAATCAGGGCCAGCCCTGGCTCAACCGTCAAATGCGCCGTTGCCGCCGCTGCTCTGCAGACTGGGATCAGCTCTGGGGAGCGCTTGATCCACTGTCCGGGTTGGTGGGATCCGCCGCCGCAACTGGGGTTGGGCCGCCTACCCTGCTGGGATCCCCGCGGCCATGGGGCTTTGAACTTGCGCCAGGCCCTGGCCCACTCTTGCAACGTGCATTTTTACCAGTTGGGCTGGGAGCTGGGGGCCGATACCCTGGTGGAGTGGCTGCGGCGCTTCGGCCTAGGGAGTGTGCAGAATACAACTCCGGCTCCGCTCTTGGCGACTGGTCTGGCTGGGCCGGTGGATCCCTGGGAGCTGTTGGTTTATGGGGGCGTGATCGCCCGCCGAGGTGTACCCCTTTCTGGCGAGGTCTCTCTGCCCGCTTTCTCTTTACCGGCTTGGATTTGGGAGGCTCTCCATGCTGGCATGAGCCTGGCGGCAACAGCGGGCACCTGTCGCGGCATTGCCCCAGAAGGGATCCCAGTGGCAGCCAAGTCTGGCACCATCCTCAATCCTCAACGACGAGGACGACCAATTCTCTGGGCAGAAGATTTTCAAGCCTGGTTGCTGGCCTTTTGGCCCCTGCCGGATCCCAACTGGACGCTGGTGCTGCACCTGCATCAGGGCAAAGCCTATGAGGCGGCCATTCCCCTGGCGCGGCAGATCATCGCCGCCATCGGCAGCGGGTGACCACCTTGCTTGCGATCATGAAGAAATGCAAACTATACTGAAGGTCAAGTGCCGTTCTCGTTTTCGTTCTTTACGGATCCCACTCGCCATCGTTCCCATCTACCCTGGAGGTTCTCATGTCTAATCCCAATTTGTCTGAGCCCAAGTTTGGCTTTAACGAGTATGCCGAGCGCCTCAACGGTCGGGCTGCCATGATTGGCTTTGTGTTGGCCATTGTCATCGAAGCGGTGACGGGCCAAGGCGTTGCTTCCTGGCTGGGCCTGATCTAAGAGACCTCAACTTACCGCCTTTTGGCTTTTCCTTGGGTCTGCTGGCTTGCAGGCCCTTTATTGTATTGAGGAGGGTATTGAGCAGGAAGCGTGACCGCACCAGTTGTAGCCGTTCTGAATGGCAACAAGGCTTGAGCGGGCACCAACTACTCCAAGCAATTCCGACAGCGCCGAATCTTTCCCTTTCTCCCTCTGAGGGAGGAGCTGGTGTAAACTACCCGACACCCGCGCTATGCG
>NZ_JANSHS010000105.1:0-3670 GCF_047461695.1 Synechococcus sp. R6-7 | reverse complement strand
GGGTTGGGGATGGAGCTAGAAAGGGTGTCACCTGTCTCAACAGCTCGGCATAGAAAATCGCATCTTGCTCTGGCCCAAAGCGCCCCACTTCCCAACGGTGACGGGGCACAAACATTGTTTGCAGCAGCACTTCCCGGCTGACAAAAGCGGGAGTACCCGAGAAGACGTAGCCATCGACAATGACTCGATTCAAATCGGGCCGAGTTTGAAACACCCGATCCACCTCCCGCAGCATCTCCGTATCCAGCCGCCCCAGCAGAGTTTCCAGGGTGTCTTCAGGGCTGATCGGTACCCGTACCGAAAAGCGATAGCCTTCGCAACGATAGTCCCCACAGATCTTGACCAGCTCGTTACGCACCCGGATTTGTGCCCCAGGATCCAAATTGCGCCCTGGCACAAGGACTTCTTCCTGAGGTTGCTGTTCGACCGGCTGGGCCCATAGCTGGAGTTGACTTGCCCATCCTGCCCAAACCAGGGATCCGAAAAACAAGCCAAATCCCAAGCCTTTCAGGGGAAGGCTCCAACCCAGACTGCCCTGCTCAGAGCGAGGTGAAACGGGGGGCTCACAATCCTGGATCGGGCTGTTCATAAAGCGTTGACCGATTCCTCAGCGATGGCTACCGCCAAATCTACCCGACATCGGCTAGGGAGGCACTAGGCAGGGAGAAAAATAGGGTATCGGCTCCGAATGGTTTCAAAATAGGGGCAGATAAATAGGGAAGCTTTGACAAACTCCCTGTCCTGGGCAGCAACGGATGTGCTGTGGCAGCGCATGGGTGTAGGATCCTAGGCTCTGGGTTCCCGCTCTGCAGGCAGGCCAGTGCTCTGCTGTGTGGGCAATGGATCCATGGATTGTTATTACCGTTGAGATCGCAAACCCAATTCTCTTCTTCTTCTCACGTCTTCTCATGACCGCGGTTGTTCCTTCACCTTTGCGCTACGCCTACTACCCCGGCTGTGTGGCCCAGGGGGCCTGTCGTGAGCTGTATGACTCCACCGACCAGATTGCGCGGCATCTGGGCATTGAACTGGTGGAGCTGGAAGCCGCTTCCTGCTGTGGTTCGGGCACCTTCAAAGAAGAATCGGAGCTGCTGGAAGATACGGTAAATGCCCGCAACCTGGCTTTGGCCGAGGCGCTGGGGTTGCCGATGCTCACCCACTGCAGCACCTGTCAGGGGGTGTTGGGCCGCGTGAATGAAAAGTTAAAAGCTGCGAAAACCGCGAATCCAGAGTACTTTCACCAGGTGCAAGCCCTGTGCCAGAAAGGGGGCTGTGAGAGCCGTTACCAGGGCACAGGCGATGTGCGCCATTTGCTGTGGGTGCTGGCTCATGACTACGGCCTGGAGCGATTGGCCCAACAGGTCAAACGGCCTCTCCTGGGACTGCGCTGCGCTGCCTTCTACGGGTGTTATCTGTTGCGGGCCTACGACATCTCCCGCTTTGATGTGGCACGGGATCCCCATTTGATGGAGGATCTCTTCGAGCGTTTGGGGGCCACCCCTGTTTGGTATCGCGGGCGCACCCAGTGTTGCGGTTGGCCCATTTCCAGCTATGCCCCGCAGCAGTCTTTCTCGATGGCAGGCCGGCATCTCGTAGAGGCAATAGAGGCGGGAGCGGATTGTTTGGTCACCCCCTGTCCCCTGTGTCACCTCAACTTGGACTCTCGGCAGCCGGAGGTGGAAGAGGTGATCGGGCGCAAGCTGGGGATCCCGATCCTGCATTTGCCACAATTGGTGGGCCTGGCCCTGGGGATCCCGGCGGAAAACTTGGGACTGAACCGCCATGTAGTACAGGTGGAAAGAGCCCTGCAAAAAATAGGCCGCTAAATCCCACTTGATGGCTGGGGGATCCCTGGGCAAACATCAGGTGGGGTCTGCCTGGGAAGGATATGCTATTCTGCCCAGCAAGGTACCCGTCCTTGTTCAAAAACCGCAAAGATCCTCGTAAGCTTAGATCCACCTACTCCTGCTTAGCAGCTCCCTATGGTTGTCTCGGATCCCTTTGGCCTTGTTGTGCAAGAAGTGCAGCAGGGCGGGTACGCAGACCGAGTGAAAAAGCTGGTTTACTTTGCCTGCACCAGCACTTGGGAAAGCGATGTCAGCAAGTTGAACCAAATAGACCTGAAAGCTCTGCTGGAGCAGCTCTGCCGCCAGCACGCTACCCTTGATGCTTTGGGCCAGCGCTTTCGAGATGCCATTAGCCGCATCAACAAAAAAGCCGAGTATGCTCGCATCGCCAAGATGCTGCTAAGCAAGCTACAGCCCCTGTATCAACAGCCCCAAGCGGATCCCTCTAGCCCACTCATGCCCTCGCCCAAGGAGCCATCAGCTTGGGCCGCACCCTCGCCTATCTTGTCCTTGGAGTATGGAAGCCCACGACTGCAAAAGCAAGACTACGATCCCTTCGAGCTGCGGGCAGGGGTGATGCGGCAAACCAGCCCTTTGCGGGCCAAGCTGGTTCTGTTCACGGCTTTGTACCACAAAGTAGAGCCTACTCTGCAGGGGTTGGCGGCCCTGCGGCGCTACAGCCTGGACGAGCTGCTCAGAGCCCTCTACGATGCCTGCGCCTCCCCCCAAGAACTGGAAGCCCGGCTGAAGGAGGCGGTGCAGCAGTTGCAGGAGCCGGATCAGGATGGCCAAGCCGCCAATGCTGTGCTGCAGATGCTGAAGCCTCTTTACGTTGACGTGCCCCCAGCGACCCTCCCCGGCGGAGGATTGGCTGCTGAGCCTCTCTCCGCCAATCTGGATTGGCTGAATACCGAAGATGCCGCTCGCGCGGGCGAGGCAGAGTCCCTGGCCAGCCCCATGACTTGGATTGACGCTGGGATCCCAGAAGATGAGGAAGAACCTGCAGATCCTCTGGCTTTTGCAACCTGGACAACACCACCCGGCCCCTCTTCTGACCTGCGACAGGAGATCCCAGAGTCCTGCCGCCAACTGCTCCATCACAGCGCCGGATCCTTGATGGTTGCCATCGAGAACACCCTAAGCGAGTTGGGCAACGCCCTGGACGAAGGTCTGCAGGATGAGGATCCCGTCCAATATCTGACGCTCAAACACCAGGTGCTGCGCGGCTTCTTGAGGGATGTCGAGGGATCCGCCGCAATGTTCATGGGGATCTTGAAAAAGCTAGAACAATCGGAGTGGCGCCTGGTGCAGCCCCCTCACGTCAGCAGTGGGGAATACGCTTTGCCGGAGGCGATCACTGAGGTGCCCACCAACCTTGCGGATCCCTATGCTTCCCTGAGACAAGTCTTGGCCAGCAGCGAGCTGGCCCGGCAAAAGCCGCAGTTGGAGCAGGAGGTGATGCGCTTGGTGCGGCGCAGCGTCGGCTCTGTCAAAACTGCTATCGAACAGGCCCTGAGCGAGTTGGGCAAGGCGTTGGATGAGCAGTTCCAAACCTGCACCCTAGAGGAAGCCTTGGTTCTCAAGTACCAAACACTACGCGCCTTTTTGCAGGAAGTGGGGGAGATCTCCACCAAATTTGCTGCTTTCTTGGATCGCATGGAGGAGGCAGAGCGCCGTCTGTTCGGGCTGGTTTGAGAGCCAAGCCCGCTGTTCGGGGATCCCGTTCAACACTCACGATCAGCCGCGCCGAGTGTTGGGGAAACGCCCGGATCCTTATCTAGAATAACCACCAGTGCAGCTGATACATTTACGCTGAACACTGC
>NZ_JANSHS010000104.1:0-3959 GCF_047461695.1 Synechococcus sp. R6-7 | reverse complement strand
GGCCTCAAAGCGCTCGGCAGATCGTTGCTGTTCAGCCCGGATCTCGGAGATTTGGGCTGCAAAGCCCTGCCGCATCTCAACCATCTGAGCCTCAAAGCGCTCAGCCGACCGCTGCTGCTCGGCCCGCATTTCTTGGATTTGTTCTTGTTGTTGCTGAAGGTTGCGAATCAGCCACTCCTCTTGTTCTGGGGTCATGGGAAAGGTCTGAAGATATCCCTTCAATTCTAGTCAGTTGGGGATGGGATCCCGTTGAGCTGCCAAGAGAAGGGCATTGACAATGGCAGCAGCAACTGGGGATCCGCCTTTGCGGCCCTCCACCCGAATCTGGGGAACATCCGTTTGCGCCAACGCCTGCTTGGCCTCTTCCACCGCCACAAATCCCACCGGCACTCCGATCACCAAAGCCGGCTTGACCCGCTGTGCCCGAATCTCCTCCACCAAAGCCAGCAACGCGGTGGGGGCATTGCCAACGACAAACAGGGCTTCTGGATAGCGGCGTGCCAAGTTCACCATCCCATTGGCGGCGCGGGTTTGACCGGGCCAACGGGGCTCCTCCACCCAGTCCAAAGCACAGTAGAGGGGGATCCCTTGGGCTTTCAGACCTGACTGGATCCCAGCTGCCACCATCCTGACATCGACAATGACAGGCTGCTTTTGCCGTAGGGCTGCCAGGGCGTGTTCAACGGCGTTGGGGCCGAAGAAAAAGCGATCCCGCAGCTCAAAGTCGGCAGTGGCATGAATGGCACGGCGCACCACCTCATAAGGGATCCCTTGCCAGGGGTGGGGGCCAATCTCTTGATCGATCTGGCGGAAGCTGGCAGCGGTAATCGGGTCTATCCCGAAGGCTTCATTCATTGGGTCTGGAGTCAGGGGCACAGTCATGCTGGCATGTCCTAAAGAAGAACCGGTGGCAAAGTAGCTTTGGGCGAGCCGAGAAAACCACTAAGATTGGTCTAGCCTAAATTGGAGATGAGCCTATTGTTGTCACCCACTCCTCCCTTGCACAGACTCAACTCCCATCCTTCCCCTTCTGCTCGGGTCAGCGCCAATTCCGTCGGCAATCCCGGTTTCTCCTCTGTTGATGCGCCCTCCTCTTCCCCAACGGGTAGCGACAGGGATCCCTTGTCGGCTTTGCCTCGCTACGGCTACTCCCAAACCTGGCATTGGCGGGGCTGGCCCATCCATTTCACCTACACCCCCAGTCGTGCCCAAACCCCTGCCGGTGTCGTCAACTTGACGGCAGCTCCGGCCCTTTTAATCCATGGATTTGGAGCGTCAGTGGGTCATTGGCGCCACAACATTCTCCCTCTGGGATCCCAGCGCTCCGTCTATGCCCTCGACCTGCTGGGATTTGGCAAGAGTGCCAAGCCGGAGATTGCCTACAGCGTTGATCTGTGGGTGGAGCAGGTACACGAGTTTTGGCAAACTCACATTCAGCAGCCCAGCATCCTGGTAGGCCATTCCATCGGGGGCTTGGTGGGAGTCATTGCCGCCGCCCGCTATCCCCAGATGGTGAAGGGCCTGTGCTTGATTAGCTGCGCCGATGGGCCCCATCCGGAAGAATTGCCCTCTCCCTGGGATGCTCTGGTGCGAGCCCTCTGCGAAGGGATTCTGTCGTTGCTGGGGTGCCCCCTCACTTATCCCCACCTCTTCAACTGGCTGCGACAAACCGAGGTGCTACGAGCTTGGATCAAGAATGTCTACAAGCGGGATGAGCAGGTGGATGACGAGCTGGTGCAGATCTTCCAGAGACCGGCCTTTGAGCCGGGGGCAGCCCACGTGTTTTTGGACGGTCTGAGGGCCATTCTCTGCCGCCGCTTCGACAGCCCCAAACGCCTGCTGCCCACCCTAAAAATGCCTATCTTGCTACTTTGGGGCCGAGAAGATCCGGCAGTGCCCAGTTTTTTGGCAGACCAATTTAAGCGCTGGCAACCTGCCCTCACCTTGGTGAAGCTGCCGGGAGTAGGCCACTGCGCCCACGACGAGCTGCCTCACTGGGTCAACACCCTCATCGGGGAATGGGCGGCCAGTCTGGAGACCTGCCCTAACTTGCCCACCCCCCTTCAGCGGGATCCCCGAGTCGGCTAGCTCAGCAAGTGATCTGAGCTATTCCCGGCAAGGTGCCACAAGTGAGGGCTATCGGCACAGGCCCCCCCCAGCTTGGAACACCCCCAAGCCAAATCCCAGCCTGCCGCCGGGAAAAGGGATCCCGCTCAGAGATCAGGGGGCAGCTTGAGGATCTGATGCTGGCGCATCCCCTGCCAGCGGCGAATGAGATCGCCATCAATACCGAACTGATCCAACGCCTTCACCACCACAAAATCCACCAAATCTAGGATGGTACGCGGCTGGTGGTACCAAGCTGGAATGGCCGGAACAATGCGCGCCCCCGCTTCTGCCAGAGTGGTCAAGTTGCGCAGGTGGATCAGGCTAAAGGGGGTTTCCCGCGGCACCACCACCAAGCGTCGTCCCTCCTTGAGCTGCACATCAGCAGCCCGCTCCAGCAGATCCGAGCTCAAGCCGGCAGCCAACTTGGCAACTGTACCCATGCTGCACGGGATCACCAACATCCCCTGCGTGCGATAGGAGCCACTGGCAATGGTTGCCCCCACATCCTGCCAGCGATGACAAACTAGGGATCCACCGCTGCTCTCGGCTTGCTGTCGCCAAAAGTGGGCCTGCTTGCGGGGGTCTGTCGGCAGCAGCACCCCTTGTTCTCCCTGCCACACCTGATAGGCCGCTTTGGAGGCCACCACTTCGACGCGGTAGTCCAGGCTGAGCAGAACATGCAGAGCGCGCACAGCATAGAGCATCCCTGAAGCGCCTGATACGCCAAGGATGATGGGCAGAGAGGATGTCAAGGGCCGCTGGGGAACGTCTTCTGCTCAAGTCTAGCGAGGGGAGCCGTCCCTCGCCTGCTCAGGGGATCCCTAACCCACCGCTCCAAAAGACTTGCACAACGCGGGATAAAAATGCTCCTGGCACAGGTTGAAGGCAGCGCTCAAGCCCCAGTCTGACTCTTCTCTGTTAGGTCTGCAGATTTTGTCGCCCGTTGCGGATCACCCGCAAGGATTCCACCAACCGCAACTCCAGGTCTTGCAACACCTGATCCACGTAACGGTGGGCCTCCCGCTGCAGGCGCTCCGATTCCTGCAGTGTCTGTCGCCGCACCTCCTCACTATGTTGATAGGCTTGTTGCAATAACTGCTCCGCCTGAGCTTGGGCCTGTCGCAGAATCGCCGATTCGTTGAGGAGCTGCTCAGCCCTACGTTGGGCCGCGGCCACAATTTCTTGGGCGTAGCGATTGGCCTCTGCCAAGATCCGATCCCGCTGGCGCAGCAATTCTTCCGCTTCCTCCAGGGCTGTCGGCAGGTTCAGGCGGATAAAGTCTAACTGCTCCAGAATCTTTTCCTCTTCAATAAGGGTGCGAGACCAAAACAGGCGAGGGCTACTGAGAATGGCTGCCTCCAATTGATCCAGGGCCTCCTGGACGCGCATCAGAGCCAGGGTCTGATCCCCAAAGGGTACGCCGGCACGATTGGAAGGATCAGAGGGCAATTCTCGCATCAGTCTATGAAGAGGGGAGGCTGCACTGAGCAAAAGAGCAGATCAGGCAGGATAACGCCTACCATATCAGGTTCTCGGTTTCCTGAATCTGCGCAGTCTCCCCTTCGCTCCAACCACTCTTCGTGAAGTAGATGTTCTTTTTGATATGAGGGGACGATGGACTTTCTCCCTCGCGGAGGCTGTGAGCCAAGCGGCAGAGAGGCTGCTTACCGGTCGGTTGGTGCCACAGCGGCTGGGGAGCCGAGGTTGCTCGGCTGCCAAAAGAGCGCCAATGGAGGAGATTTATAGTCATTTTGAATAGGAATAAAACATTTCCGTTGCCTTGCTCTCCAACCCCCCTCTCCCAGAGAGATGAGCTGGGGGGTCGCGGCAGCGGCGCGGAGCGTTTGGGG
>NZ_JANSHS010000103.1:0-8557 GCF_047461695.1 Synechococcus sp. R6-7 | reverse complement strand
TTTCAGCTCTTGAAGCGGGAAGAAGAACGGGATCAGTTCACCATCTACAATCTCGGCCAGACATTGAACAACAGTTTCTTTGCCTTCAACCTCAGCCGCGCCCGTAACCCCCAGACCGGGCGGCCTTTTGTGGATCCCGTCAAAAGCCGCTGGTTTAACGATTTGAACTTCCGCCGGGCGGTGGCCCACGCCATGAACCGGCAGTTTTACGTCGATAGCGTCCTGCAAGGGTTGGGCCAGATCCAGCACTCGGTCTTCTCCCCCGCCAGCCCCTTCTACCTCAGCCCTGAAGAGGGCTTGCCCACCTACGACTACAACCCTGAAAAAGCGCGGCAACTGCTCCTCGATGCCGGATACACCTACGATGCTGAGGGCCACCTGCGGGATTCCGAGGGCAACCGTATCCGTTTCACCTTGCTCACCAACGCCGGCAACAATCAGCGGGAGGCCACTGGCGCGTTGATCAAAGCTGATCTGGAGCGGATCGGCATCACCGTTGATTTTACCCCCATCGCCTTCAACACCCTGGTGCAGCGCACCGATAGCCGCGACTGGGAAACCCTGCTGCTGGGCTTTGGTGGCGGCGGCACCGAGCCCAACAACGGCTCCAACATCTGGCGCAGCGACGGCCGTTTGCACCTCTTTAATCTGGGAGATTTGCCCGGCAACCCGGCAGAAGGGGTTGAGGTCAGCGATTGGGAACGGGAGATCGACCGCATCTTTATCGAAGGGGTGCGGGAGCTAGACTTTGAAAAGCGCAAGGCCCTCTACGACCGGTTTCAAATCATCATCCAGGAACAGCTGCCCCAAATTGGCACTTTCAACCACCTGGTTCTCTCGGCCCTGCGCAACCGCATTCAAGGGGTGGATCCCCGACCCATTCTGGGGCCATTGTGGAATTTGGATCAGCTCTACATTCAAGAGTAGAACTTCTGATGATGTGGGTGATGTGGGATAGGGAGAGGCTGTCTGAACTGTTGAGTTGTGTCCCTATCGCCACATTTGGCAGGTGAAACTTAGTTGTAGGTTGGGTTGCGGATGTCCTGAATTTTGCAACTATTTCACCGTCAACTCCACGTCCCCCGCACTCCTGAGAATGTTGATCCCCACTCCCCCCGCTTGTAAATAGAGGCCGATGTCCAGGGATCCCTGGCCCACCTGCACATTCTCAAGAATGACATGGGGCAGCCACAGGGGCAGAGTGGGCTTGGTTAAATGTACCCGTTGAGCCAGCCCGTCGATCTCCAGCCCCAGACAAGCCTGCAGCAGCAAAAACACACTGGCCGCCGCCCAAGACTGGGGCAGACAGGCCACCGGATAAAGGGTGGGGCCCTCCCGCTGTCGCCGCCGAAAGCCACAAAACAGCTCAGGCAGCCGCTTCAGCTCCAGAAACTGGCTGGCATCGAACAGCGCTGTCAAGACCCGCACCGCTTCGCCCTTGAAGCCATAGCGAGATAAGCCTGCGGCAATCAAGGCATTGTCGTGGGGCCAGATGGAGCCATTGTGGTAGGACATGGGGTTGTAGCGCCCCTCTCCCTCCGGCACCGTGCGGATCCCCCAGCCGCTGAAGAAAGCTGGCTCCAGCAGTTGCCGGGCAATGCAGGTAGCATGCTCGGGATGGGCAATCCCCGAAAACAGACAGTGGCCCATGTTGGAGCTGCGCACCCGGCAGGGTTGCTTCTGGCCATCCAAAGCCAGGGCATAGCCCCCCAACTCTTCGCACCAGAAGTGATCCCAAAACTGCTGCTGCAGCTTTTCCGCTTGTTGTCGCAACTGGGCTGCTTGCTCTTGCCGCCCCAGCAGCTCGGCCATCTCTGCTGCCAACTGCTTAGCTTCGTAGGCATAGCCCTGCACCTCGCACAGGGCCAAGGGGGGTTCTGCCAGGGATCCGTCCGGGTAGAAGATGGCATCTTCAGAATCTTTCCAGCCCTGGTTGCGCAGGCCCCGCCGCGCCTTGCCGGCATACTCCAAAAAGCCGTCCCCGTCCACATCCCCGTAAGTGTCCATCCAGTGCAGGGCTGCTTCGATGTTTGGCCAGAGCTGCCGCAACAGCTCTAGATCGCCGCTGCGCCGCACGTAGCGCCCTGCTAGCACCACAAACAAAGGGGTGGAGTCAATGCTGCCGAAATAATTGCCAAAGGGGATCTCGCGCGTCTTGGCCATCTCGCTGGAGCGCTGCTCATGCAGGATCTTGCCAGGCTCGGCATCGCGGCTGGGATCCACCTCCTGGGCCTGGTGGGCCGCCAGATACAGCAGCACCCCCCGCGCCAAGTCTGGAAACCACCAGAGAGTGGCCAGGGCGGTGATCAGGGCGTCGCGCCCGAAGACCGTGGTAAACCAAGGCACCCCCGCATAGGGATAAAGCCCGTAGGGAGTGCGGGTGAGCATCATCAGCAGATCATCCCGTGAGGCGTTGAGCCAATCGTTAAACTGAGCATTGCCGGTGTCGATCCGGTGGGCTTGCGCCCGCAAGGAAGCCCTTTGCTCCCGCTCCGCCTGCAGAGCCTCCTGGTAGGTCAAAGGGGCAATCTCCTCCCCGCCGTAGCTGCAGATCACCCTCAGCTCCAAATCCCGTTCCTCCTGCGGGGCCAAAGGCACCCACCACTGCGCCAGCTTCTCCGACACTAGCTCCGGCGCCGGCAAAAATTGCAACTGGGTTTGCCGCTCCACTCCATCTAAGCCGCGGTAGCGGAGAACCACTCCCTCAGGGTTCACCTGGGCCGGCAGCACTTGACCCCGCTGGGCCCGTCGGATGCCCCGGATCTCAAAAATATCGGCAAAGTCCGCCTCAAAGCGCAGGGTAATCGGCACGCGAAACGGCTCCGAGCCGTAGTTGTGAATGCGAATGCGCTCGTAGGCTACGTTGTTCCACAAAAAAGTAGTCCGTAGAACATGCAGGGTATCTTGACCGATAAACTGCCCCTCTGAGGTGGTGAACTCCGGGTTGGTCAGATCCACCGCCAAAATATCTTTGTCTTCCCGCACCTCTGAGCTGAGCAGCAGGAACTGCTTTCCCTGCAAGTCCAACACCCAGCGGGACAAAAAGCGGGTGTCGTCCCGGAAGAGGCCATGATCCCGGATGCCGAGGGGGCGCATGTTCCCTCGCCGGTCAAAGATGGCAAAGCAGTTGTCATGCTTGAGAACATGAGAGCGTGCCTCCACCCAAGAGGCGCTGGCCCGGATGTAGTACTGATCTTGAATTTGGATGATGTCTTCTGCCATCTCGGTCTTCTCGATCCCTATCCAGCCGGTCTCCTACGCGAACAGCTTACTGCTATCGGTCCACTCAAAGAAGGCGAAGAAGCAGGGGCCCCCCGATGCAGCCCAGCAGCCCTAGCTGCTACTTGGCCCATCTAAGCCTTATTAAGCTGCCTTCTTCGCGACATCTCCTGCCGCTCGTTCACCAGTTGGCGGTAGAGAGCCTCGTAGTCCGACACCATTCTTTCCACGCTGAACCGCTCCTCAAACACCTGCCGCACCCCGGCTCGGCTCAGGGATCCCACCTTCTCCACAGCCTCCACTGCTTCCTCCACCGAGTCGACAATAAAGCCGGAGCGCCTGTCGGCTATTACCTCGGGTACTGAGCCAAAACGGGTGGCAATTACCGGCGTGCCACAGGCCATCGCTTCAATCATCACCAGCCCAAAGGGCTCCGGCCAGCGGATGGGAAACAGCACCGCATAGGCCTTGCCCAAAAACTCGCTTTTCTCTTGGTCGGTGATTTCCCCTATGATCTCCACATTGGGGTGGCGACTGGCCAAAGGCTTAATTTCTAACTCGTAGTACTGGCGATCCACCGCATCGATCTTGATAGCAGCCTTCAGCGGCATCCCTGCCCGCGCCGCAATTTCAATAGCCGTGTCCAGCCCTTTTTCCGGGGAGACCCGGCCCAAAAAGGCCAGGTAGTCCCCCTTTTCTGGATAGAAACGGTAGAGATCCAGGGGCAAGCCGTGGTAGACCGTCCCCACCCAGCGGGCCTGGGGCAGCGGCAGCCGCTGGGCGTTGGAGATGGAGACCACCGGAATGTCCTGAAACTCGGTGTAGAGGGGCTGCAGCTCCGGAATGTCCAGTCGCCCGTGTAGGGTGGCCAAAAAAGAAACCTGCGGGTGGCGACGGGCCAGGGCATAGGGATAGTAGTCGATGTGGCCGTGGATGATGTCGAATTCGTCTGCCATCTGAAAGGCTTTCTCCACCATCAAAATATGAGGAGCCACCGTGTCGATGGCCGTGGGATCCAAACGCAAAGCCCGCTCCCGAAAGGGGATGAGGCGAGCCTGGGTTTGGGAGTCGCCGCTGGCAAACAACGTCACCTCATGCCCCCGCCGCACCAGCTCTTCGGTGAGCCAAGACACAACTCGCTCGGTGCCGCCGTAGAGCTTGGGGGGCACACTCTCATGCAAAGGGGCAATCTGAGCAATGCGCATAGCCATCCTCCACACCGAATCATCACTGCTTAACGAAAACTTCTGCTGGCGCTCCGCCGCCGACCCTTGGGATCCCCTGTTGAGGGCACGCCATTCCTGGCTAGACTGTTCCAGAGTGAGCAGGAAAGGAGTTCAGGCTGCCGCCACCTGCCGGAGAGTTGAAGAGGCTTGAATGAGAACCCCAGCCATCACTTGCTCTTGCCCGCCGCGGCTTAATTTTCCTCCTCAGCGCTGGCTGTGGAGTTGCTTCGGGGCCATGGCCATAACGGCTCTCACGGCTGTTGCCGCTTGGGCGCGGCCAGTGCTGGAAGTACGCATGACCCTGGGCTTGCCCATCAGCCCCAACTACTGGTACATGGTAGCTCTCAGCCGGGCCGGCAGCCCTGGCCCTACCGCCAACTTGGTGGATCCCAACGTCCGTGTGGGGCCCAACGAGTACACCTTTGTGCGGGACTGGGATTACCTCATTCGGGTTACCCCCCTCAACGAAGAGTCAGTCTTGCAGGCCACCATCCAGCGATTTGGAGAGCCGGAACGGGAGTTTGCCGTCGGCTTTAACCAGGTACGGGTTAATCGCCTTACCCGTGACCGCGATACCCTCAATTTCCAGATCGATATATCCGAGCTGCAGGGCCTTGATGGGCGAGACCAAGATATCCAGGTGGCTCTGCTCACCGCCCGTGCCCCCTTCCGCGTAGCCCCTGAAGAGACCAATCTGGCCATTGATGCCACCCGGGGGGATCTGCCCAACTTCTATCGCCTCAGCCTGTCCAATCAGCGGCAGGTGGTTGTGGACGACCCCCAGCGACAGGAGACGGTGCGCCGCAGCCGCGAATTGATCCAACAAAGTGGCTCCGGGGCTGCCCTCACTCGCGACCTCATTGAGGGCGGGGCTTTGGAGATTTTGGCCGCCAACATCCTCACCTTCGAGCTGCGCCTGGTGGATCGCTAGAGAGGGATCTCTTCCCATCTGACATCTGCCCAAGACCGTTCTTGCAGCCCGGCAGAGCCTCAATCCCTCAATAGTCGTTCCAAGTTGCCGTGAACCGGCCCATTGGCTTCCCTCTACCCTTGGGAGAAAGGCTCGGGGATCTCAAGCGATTGGAAAAACTCCTTCTCCTGGAACGGGTGCAGGATCCAACATCACAAACAAAAACGACTCCAGCCCCGCCAGGTAGGTGAGCACCTCCTCCTGGGCCGCTTCCGGCTCTAACTTGTTGACCTGGGCCGCTTGCTCAATCAAGGCTTTCACTGCCGTTGGCCCCTGCAACAGGGATCCCAGCCAAGCCATCTGAGGGGCTGAGATGGTCAGGCGCCCATAGCTGGATCCCGGCCAATTCATAGCAAACTCCAGCTTTTTCTCGTGAGCTTTGGCAAAGTTTTGGCGAAATTCGACGTTGTCGGCCAGGATGGGGTTGAGCTGCACTCTGCCCCCCAGCCAATCGGCGTCGCTCCAGGGCAAGACCAAGGAAGAGCCGGGGTGTTCTGCCCAAAAGTCAATGAGGCGATGGTTGGGGTAGATCAGCTCATAAAAGTGATTCTGGTCGGCAGGCGAGAGTTTGTCCAGCTCGGCTTGCAGCCAGGGGGGCATGGCCCTCTCCTTGAACAAAAGCGCCGGATCCCAGTCGGCATAGTCCACCAGACAAACCAGGCCCAGCTCAGCTTCCTCGAGCATGCGCATCAGGTCGGGGATCAGGAAGCCCTTGTCTCCTGGCAAGAGGTAGTTGGCCCGGATGTTTGTGTTGTCTTTGTAGATCTCAGGGTTCCAGCGCAAGGCAGCTCGCAGTTCGTCTGAGGCCAAACTGGCCATGAATTCCCGCACCCGCTGACAGGCTTCGGGGGTGGGCAGATCAAATAGCCCCAGCAGCCGAAACGCCTCTTGCATGCGGAAGATGACCTCCCGCTGGTAGGCGTGATGTAGGTTGGCCCGCAGGATCCCGTCAGGTTTGAGAACCCGCTTAAGCGCCTTTAGCCCCGCCACCGGATCGTCCAGCAGATAGAGCACATCGTTAAGGCTGATGAAGTCAAATTCCAGCCCCAACTGTTCGATATCCAACAGGTCGAGAACATACAACTCCACCTCCCCGAAGCCGTGGTAGCGCAAGCGTCGCTCCGTCACCCGTACCGACTCTGCCGACAGGTCGCACACCACCAGCCGCGCCCCCGGATTGGCCTCCGCCAAGATCAACGTTTCCCAGCCCGAGCCGCAGCCAGCATTCAAAATGAGAGCGCCTTCGCTGGGCACAATGGCGCGGGTGCGGGCGTATTGGGCGGTGGTCAAACTTAGGCGGTACAACCCGTCAATGGCGTTGCGGCCCGAGGCCTCAATGGAAACATTGGGGTAGGGCAATTCTTCGTACAGTTGCCGCAAAGATTCCGCAGTGCTCCGCACCGCTGACCCGAACGAGCTGCTGGCCATAGGGCTCCACACCGCTACCGTGAAGGGATCCGCTGCAGAAAGCTGCCCCCTATCCTACCCGCGATCCCTCCCCCGCAGGAATGCCTCTAAGGCAGCAGCCAGGGTTTCATTCCCCTGCAGATCCAACCCATCCGGCCTCTGGGGTGGGTGGGCGGGATCCCGCAAAAAGTCCCAGGATCCTTGAAAAAACTCCTCTGGCGAGAGAATGCGATGCCAGCCATAGCGCCGCAAACCCTCAACCAGCAACGGCGACTCGGCAAACCCAGAGCGGGTAACACAGGCCATAGGTGTGCGGCTGCGCAGGGCCTCCGCCAAAGTGCCATAGCCCGGCTTGGACACCACCCAGCGGCAGAGGGGCATCACATCCACCGGTCGCCACACCCGCCCATCCAAAACCCGCAAGTTGGGCAAGGGGGGAGCTTCCGGATCAAACGTGAGAAACTGCCAGTCGGGAAAATCTTGGAGCCGCTCGTAAGGAAACCCCTGCACCCCCAGCCCGCCAAAGGTAAACAAAGCCCTGGGTTGCTCCGGGTGTAACCCCAACTGGGCGGCGACCTCTTCTGGTGGGTAGCGGGGATCCGATCCCGTCAGCCCCACCTCCCGCTGATGCGGGAAGGCGCTAGTGCTCCGCACCGCTGACGCGACCATGCTCTCGCTAAAGGGCAGGCGAAACAGAAGGTCACATTGCCCATAGAGCTCCCGAACCCAGGCCACAAACGGTTGAAACTCCGGGCCGTATTCTTGGTAGATGAAATCCCAGCCAAAATTACTGGCCATCCAGCAGGGGATCCCGGCAGCCTGGGCAATGGCTACAGCAATGGGCGGCACATCCGCCAACACCAAAGGCACCCCCTGGGCTCGAATGAAATCCGCTTCTTCTCGAACAAGCTCCGCAGCGCTGGCTTTAAACGCCTTGAGGGCAGCCAACGTAGCCGGCAGATCCGCTTGCAGCCCATCCGGCTGCACCACCCCCACATCCAACGCCCGCGGCCGATGGAGAAACTTCCCCTCCACGTAACGCTCCAGGAGCCAGCGGGGAGCCGGCGTAGCAAAGATGGGCAGAACATGGGGATCCCGCCGCAGCAAAGCATTCACGACCGCCGCCAGACGGGTAACGTGCCCAAACCCGTGAGCTGTTGCCGCCACATACAGAGGAACGGGATTCATTGTGCTCTGCACCGCTAACGCGATAGGACTCCGTCCCGCTGGCGCGAACGCAACCGCCTCAGGACAGAACAGGATCCGCGGGGGGCTTTTCCCTATGGGATCCCCACAGATTGCTGGCCAAAATCAGACCCAGGCCCAGCACGGATCCCAGCGCAATCCTCTCGCCCAACAGCACCGCAATCAACCCCAACGACAAAAAGGGCGTCACATACACCCAGTTGGCCAGGGATCCCCGATGGCCCGCCAACTCCAGAGCCCGCAGCCAAAATACAAAAGTCAGGCCCATCTCCGCCAGACCAATGTAAGCCGCCCAACCCAGCCCCGCAACTGTCCAAGAGACCTCCTGCAACGGCAGCAGTAGCAGGCCATAGAGGCTGCCGAAGAGAAACCCCATAAACAGCTTCAGCACCGCATCTCGCCCATCCCGCACATTGAGCAGCCAGTAGAGCGCCCAGATTCCAGAGCTGCCCACCGCCAGCAGGACCCCCCAGGGATCCCCCGCCTGCAAGGTGCCCCAGGATCCCCCCGTAGCCACCAGCACCACCCC
>NZ_JANSHS010000102.1:0-9792 GCF_047461695.1 Synechococcus sp. R6-7 | reverse complement strand
CAGCAGTGTTCAGCGTAAATGTATCAGAACCCCCTAGCCGATCCAGATTGAGCACTTCCTCTGGGAGCAACCCAAGGGCTAAGGGTCTGTCTGGGCTGAGGGATCCCACAAGCGCTATAATGCTGCTATTGCTGGCTCCTGCCGCTGTGGGGCTCGCCAAGCATCAACTTGACCAAGGGCGGGGTGAGCAGCAGGCAAAAGCTGGGCCGGATTCTGGAATGGAGACACTCTTAACTCAGTACCCAGGGCAGGTAACAGGCGTGATGGGGTCGAGTCGATAGGTGCAACAGAAAAGTGTGCCTCTTCGACCTAGCCCAGATCTAACCAGAAAATTTTACCCTGAGAAGGTGCTTCTTTCCGCGCGCAAACCCTGTCTTGTTGTGGACTATCGCTACGCGACGCTTTCGCGAACAGGCTGGGCCGCACAACTGGGGTTCTGCAATGGGCCAGCGTTCGATCTCCCGAGGCGGAGCCGTCTTGCTCCCTGAGCCTATCGATTGAGCCCATCCATGAATCTCCATGCAAACCTCACCGAATCCATTCATCCCATCCGATGAGTTTTCCTTCCAATCAGCAGAAGCCCCCCGCTGTACCCACCAGAGCCAGCATTGGGTAGTTCACATGCACTTAAACTCACCTCACCCATTGGAGAGGAAACAAAGCCAAGCGTCAAAGCAGAGCTGAGGGTAATGGACACCCCCATGATGAGTCAATCCTGGTCAAAGAAACTTGAGCAGATCCCGGCAAAAGGACAACACCTCGCCAGAATGAGGGTTCAACCCGTAACCGCGTGCCCTTGGGGCGGGGAGGGAAGTTAATGCCCAGGCAGATTGTCATTGCCGAGCAACATCGAGTGGCAGCCGTCTTCGCCGAAGATCAAGTGCAGGAGCTGATCGTCGCCAGCGGCGCTCACCAAGTGGGAGACGTTTACGTCGGAATCATCGAGAACGTTCTGCCCAGCATCGATGCCGCTTTCGTCAACATCGGCCCTGCAGAGCGCAATGGGTTTATCCACGTCAGCGACCTGGGCCCGCTGCGCCTCAAGCGAAGTCATGCCTCGATTTCTGAGCTGGTCTTGCCGCAGCAAAAGGTGCTGGTACAGGTGATGAAAGAGCCTACCGGCAACAAAGGGCCAAGGCTTACCGGAGATTTGGCCTTTCCAGGGCGGTATTTGGTGTTGCGACCCTACGGAAAAGGCGTTCATCTGTCCCGCCGCATCGAGGATCGAGAAGAGCGCAACCGTTTGAAGTCGCTGGCCATTTTGATTAAACCCCCGCAGATGGGCCTGTTGGTGCGCACCGAAGCGGAAGGTGTGTCCGAAGAAGCGATGATCGACGACCTGGAGCAATTGAAGAAACTCTGGGAAGATATTCAACAGCAGTATCAGGCGGCACGGGGGCCGGGGCTACTCAACCGGGATGACGACTTTATTCAGCGGGTGCTGCGGGATGTTTACTCCGACGATGTGAACCGTATTGTGACCGACTCTGCGGCAGGAGCGAAGCGAGTCCGTAGCTATCTGCAGGGCTGGAACAAGGGCCAAATGCCCCCTGGTGTCGTTGTCGATGCCCACCGCGAGCCCACCCCCATTCTGGAGTATTTTCGGGTCAACGCGGTTATTCGGCAGGCGCTGCGGCCACGGGTGGATCTGCCCTCTGGTGGCTACATCATCATCGAGCCCACCGAGGCCCTGACGGTAATTGATGTTAACTCGGGCTCCTTCACCCAATCGGCCACTTCTCGGGAGACAGTGCTGTGGACAAACTGTGAGGCGGCTACCGAGATTGCCCGCCAATTGAGGCTGCGCAACATTGCCGGTGTGATTGTGGTGGACTTCATCGATATGGATTCCCGCCGCGACCAGTTGCTGGTTTTGGAGCATTTTAACAAGGCCCTCTCCAGCGACAAAGCTCGCCCACAGGTGGTCCAACTGTCGGAATTGGGGCTGGTGGAGCTCACCCGCAAACGGCAGGGGCAAAGCCTTTACGAGATCTTCGGCTATTCTTGCCCCACCTGTGAGGGGCTGGGGATCCTGGCCCGCTTGCCGGGGGCCGAGCCAGGGCATCTGTTAACAATAGAAAGCGGCCTGACGGTAACGCTACCCACCGAGGTGGAAGAAGGGGATGAGGAAGACGCCGGCCCGATCCTGCCCCGCGATGGCAACCCCCAACGGGCACGCCTGCGAGTGGGGAGCGATGGGCTGTCTCGAGGCGATAGCCGTGCGCTGCTGCGGCGGTCGCGCTCTGCCCCCGGACAACGACGCCCCAGCCCGGATCCCTTTACGACTTCAGACGATCTGGAGGAAGAGCCACGGGTTGAAACGGGACGCAAGCGTCCCCGTGAAGACTGGGGGGATCCCCGCACCGGCCAGCGCCTCGTTACGCGGAGCCCAGATACTCCTGCAGACGAGGAAGCCCCAGAGCCGATGCAACTGCCAGGGGGCGGAGCAGACCTAAAGCGTCAAGAACCCCGCCGTTCTGGCCCTGGGGAAGAGGCAGAATCCACCGCACGCAAAGACCACGCTCCCCCAGCCCGCACCGTTCGCGCCAGCGGGACGGAGTCCTCAGAAGGCCGTCCGGCCCCGGTACGGCAAACCGTCACCGTGGAGATGACCCCGTTACAACAACGGGTCTACTCGGAGCTGGGGCTGTCGCCGCTGTTGCTGCTTGACCAGCCGCCGCCTTGGGGCCGAGACACGGCGGTTAGGGTGGTTCTGCCGGGAACTCTAGAGGCGGAAAGTCCGCCCAGGATGGAGACTGAGGCAACTTCTCAGACAGAGGAGTTGGCACCCGAACCGGAGGCTCTGCAGGAGAAGGAGCTGCTGGACAACCTCTCTCCACCCGAACTTTCTGAACCCGAAATCTCCTCTGCTGAATCGTTCGTGCCAGCAGTGCAGAGCAGCTTGGCCGAGCCAGCCGCGGAACTGGGGATCAGCCCTGCCCAGCAATCTCCAGCAGCCTCCAGGCGACGGCGCTCCCGCAGCAGTTAGGCGCTGCTCTCAAGCCCAGGGGCAGGCATGGGAGTATGGTGGAGCGGGCAAGGCCGAGTTTGATCTGGGAGGGATCCCTTTGGCAGCAAGGGATCCTGCGAGTGGCGGGGGTGGATGAGGTGGGGCGGGGAGCCCTGGCTGGGCCAGTGGTGGCGGCGGCGGTGATTTTGCCGGCCCAGATGGATCCCAAAGAACTGGAGGGAGTGAGGGATTCCAAACAACTGCGTCCGCAGCAACGCGCTCAATGGGCGGAACGGATTCGGCAGGTGGCTTTGGCTGTGGGCGTTGGCAGTGCCTCTGCTGCTGAGATCGACCGGCTCAACATTCGCCAGGCCACGGTGCTAGCCATGCAGCGGGCTTTGGCCAAGTTGGATCCAATCGAACACATTTTGGTGGATGGATTGCCGCTGGCCGAGCTGGGATCCCGGCAAACGGCCCTGGTCAAGGGGGATCAAATCAGCCTCTCCATTGCCGCTGCTTCAGTTGTGGCCAAAGTCTGGCGAGATGCCTTGATGCAGAGCTGGGATCGGCAGTACCCCGGCTACGGCTGGCGCACCAACGCTGGCTATGGCACGCGGGAGCACCGACTGGCGTTGCAGAACTTGGGGCCCACCCCGCAGCACCGCCGCAGCTTTGCCCCCTTGGCAGAACTGAAAGTCAGCAGATATGATGGTTAATGCAGTTGCATTGCCCACGTAGCTCAGTGGACTAGAGCACTGGGTTCCGGTCCCAGGTGTCGGAGGTTCGAATCCTTTCGTGGGCGTCTTCAGGCATATAAGTTCAGCCATATAAGTGGGCAACATACTCTCCGTACCCGTTGTAGGGCAAGGTGGGAACAATTTGCCACTGGGAACGGGATCCGAAACCGATCAAGACTTCCTGCTCCTGTGACCAGCGGGGGTGGGGCACCCTAGGATCCACATTGGCCTCAAATCCATACTCCTCAGGGGCGAGGGTATTCCAAAACGTAGAGGGTTGATGATCCAAAAGCTCGATTTTGACGATGGATTTTCCCCCCTTAAAGCCATACTTCCAGGGAACTACCATGCGAATTGGCGCTCCGTGCTGTTTGGGCAACGGCTTGCCATAAACGCCGAGGGCAAAAAAGGCCAACTCGTTAGCCATTTCCTCGATCCGCAACCCTTCCGTGTAGGGCCAAGGCAAGTTGGGGGGCCAGATCGGGCCAGGCATAATTTCCGGATCGTAAAAGGAAGTAAAGCGGACAAATCGAGCCGTCGGCAAAGGATCCACCCGTTCCAGCAACAGCCGCATCGGAAAGCCCAACCACGGCACCACCATCGCCCAGGCTTCCACACAGCGAAAGCGATAGATGCGCTCTTCGAGGGGGAAGTTAAACAGATCTTCCAGGCCCAACCGCTGAGGATGCCGCACCAGCCCGGTAATCTCGACAGTCCAGGGATCCGTGGGCAAAGCCTGTGCAGCCCGCCAGACGCGCTTGCCGGAGCCAAACTCGTAAAAGTTGTTGTAACGAGAAGCTACAATCTCCTCGGTGACGGGCCTGCCCACATCCGAAAAGTGGGGGTTGAGTGGGATCCCCCTCAGCTCTCGTTCTACCGAGGGAGCAGCTCCCCTGCTGCCAAACCCAAAAATAGAAAAACTGGCTCCCACCCCAACGGATCCCAGTTGCGCTAGAAATTGCCGCCGGCTGAAAAACATCTCTTCTGGAGTGACCTGTGCCTCTCGTTGCCAGGGGTGAGGAACTCGGATCCCGAACATCCATCAGCCATCCTTTGATTCAGAGTCAGGGAAAAAGTCTGCCGCCCGAACTACTACATCCTAAATGAATTACTACATCCTAAACGGATCTAAGCCGACATTCCCCGAGCTCGTTTCCAGCGCTGCCCCATGTGTAGTCATTTCAAATGTAGTCATTTCAAACAGCAATGAAACGATTTGTTATGTCTGTCCCTGGCTCCCCTCTCCTTTTGAGAGAGGGGTTGGGGGTGAGGGAAACCCTGCAGGCTGGGATGATCGGTGACGAAATCACGGTATAGCCGTGTTGGCTGAGTCCGTGCTGCTGGAAAAAAGTGTGGGGATCAGCTAAGGACTTGAGCTGGGCTCCGGCAAAACGTAAATAGACTCCACCTGCCGCCCTGCCGATGGCACTGCTTGGATGGTGCCCTTGTCGATGTGGTAAATGACTTTCTCCGCTTGCAACTGATTCTCCCCTTGGTTGATGATGACCTGGCCCTCCAGCTCAATGCGTTGCTCCTGGCTGTAATACACAGCTCTTTGGGCGCGGGCCGTAAGCCGCTCGGCAGGAAAACTGAGGGTGACATTGCCAATGGCCGTAAAAACCCCTGTGTTGGCGTTGGCCTCCTGCACATCGGCGCTGATGCTGATGGCACGGGGATTCTGACCCCAAGCCGGGATTCCAAGGGCCAGCACCACACCCACAGCCCAGCCCAGTGTCTTCAGCCGCTGCCAACCCTTCCGGTCAAGCGTTATCTCCAAAGTCATGCCCCATCACCCCGTCAAACCACCCCAGCAGCCAGTCTAGCTTCTCAATCCTGGTCATAATGGCGGGGCAGCCTACTGATCCGTTCCCTTTCTCCCCTGGGGTAGAGCTTGGGCAAGCTGTCTTTCCAATTCGGCAACCCGCTGCATGAGCTGTCGGTTGGCTTCCAGCAGCTCCCGCGCCTGGCTGTTGAGATAGGGATCCGATTCCCACCAATTGATGCCGATCTCCTTGGCCTTATCCACCGAAGAAATCAGCAGGCGAATGCGCACATTCAGCAACTCCACATTGCCCACCGAAACGGTGATGTCTCCGGCGATCACAATGCCCTTGTCCAGCACCCGCTCCAACACATCGGCCAGCGAGGAGCCATGAGTAGCCGTGGTCAAGGGTTGAGAGCTAATCGGCACAGAGTTCATCGACCTCCAAAGTGTACCAACAGGCAAAAGACTCAGCCAGGCAGTTGGTCTAGCAGATAATTCAGCAGCTGGGATCCCTCTTCATAGCGCTTGCCGGCTCGCGGCAACAGCACATCCGCACACAAAGCGCGAAAATCGGCATTCTCTTTGCTAACTGCCAGCTCATGTTCCTTGACAATGCGCCCGATCATCAAACAACTGCGCAGGCTGGGGTGGCGCGTCAGATCCAACTTGCGGCGAAAAGCCCGCACAATGTGGACGATCTTGAGGGCGTCGGGGCCGGATAAGCCTATTCGCGAGGTGAGAATCTCCTTTTCGGTCTCGATGTCCGGCTCCCCCATATCGATGGTGATCATCCGATCCAGCAGCGCATCTTGGGCCCTGTGAACCCCGGTATATTCCTCCGGGTTAGAGGTAAAAATGGCCCGGAACTGGGGATGCACCCGCAGATATTCCGAGCGGTTGCTGTCCGGCGGCAACACCAGCAGCCTCTCCTCCAAGGCACTCAGGAGAGCATTGTTGGCCTCAGGGCGGGAGCGATTGAACTCGTCGTAGATGAGGGTAAACCCCTCTCGGCAAGCCAAGGTGAGGCGGGCATCCACCCAGCGCTGCTGCACATCCTCCTCCGTCTTCACCACCGAGTGAATGAAGTTGTCCACCACCCGCCGATGGGTAAAACCGGTGCGCCCCCCGATGAGGTCGGAAGAATCGAAGCGGTCATCCCCATAGATCAGCATAATGGGACGGCCCAGCAGGCTGGCCAGGTGCATCGCCAAAGTGGTTTTGCCCGTACCCGAAGGCCCCCGCAAATGCACCGCAAAGCCCGATTGCAAATAGCGCAAAGCGCGGCGGGTAATCCGCTCAATGTAGGGGGTGTTCACGAACTGGCGGGGACGCGCCTGCAGAACCGTGGCCATGGAGATACTCAACCTCTTTGCTGCCCTAGACTCCTTTGCCTTGACTATAGCCCGGATGTTCTTCCTGCGCTCGGCACAACTAAACTGCGACCGTCCCCGACACCATGCGCCGCAGCGTAGCCAAGATTTCCGAGGGATCCAACCCCAGATCCACCGCGCCGCGGGCCAACAAATCCCGCACCCGTTCCCGATCCCCAATTACCTGCAGCAGGGTCAAGTTGGGATCCTGCGCTTGTAGATCACTCACATACTTGTTGACATAGTCAAGGATGGGATCCACCTGTTTCTCAACAGTAGGCGGAACTTCAGGGGGTTCGAGCGTTGTCAAACCCCCTGGGGGTTGGGAAACAGAGACCGGGGCGGACGGCTCCACCGGGGTTTGACCTTCGGCTACAGGCGTTGAGTCGGAAGCAGTCTCACCGGCAGTCGCAACGGCACTGTTAGAGCTTGCACTGGAAGTGGAGACTTCAGGTTCTGGGATGAGGTCAGGGATCCCATTGCCCCACACCTGCTTATGCAACTCCGCCCGGAAAGTGGCCAGGGATCCCCGCAGGGCCTGGGCCTGGGCTTGCTGTTCCTGAGCCATCTGAGCCAGCTCCTGTCGAGCCATTTGCCGGAGAGCCTGTACCCACTGCCGCAAATCGGCGCAAAAAGACTGCCGCGCTTGCTGAGTTTTGTCGGCCATCGCCTGCCGAGCCTGCGTATAGGTGCTCAGCAAATGCTCCACAGCCGCAGTCAAGTTAGCCCGGAAAGCCTGCAATTGCTGCCGGCTGACTTCCAATTGAGCAGCTCGTTCCTGCTCCAGGCGAGCCAGACTCTCTGCCACCGACTTGGCCCGCTGAGCCGCCGCTTCCGAACGGGAGCATTCGTCCAGGGATCGCCTCACAGCCCGCTCCTGCCTCAGTTTCTGCAATTGGCTGCGGGTTTGCTCCGTCTGGTGCCGTATTGCTTCTTGTCGTTGCTGGCGGCGCTGCCCCAGCTCAACCATCAGGGCTTGGTGCTGCTCTAGACGCTGCTGCCGGGATCGGCTTAACAAACTTCGGTTTTGAGTCACCCGCCGGCTGCGAGCTATGGCCCATTGTTCCTGCAAACTCATGATCTCCAATCCCTCACGTCGTTTTCAATGCTTGGGTGGATACAGCTTCTCTGCCTGTTCCCAACTCGATGGCACTGCCAACCTGTAGCTCAGTGCGGCTGCAAGACTCAATCCTCGAACAAAACCCGCAGAAGCAAGGCAGAGACCGGCGGTGGATCCCTGCCTCGCTTTCCGACGGCTAGCTTCCTACGCCTCCGCCCAGAGAGCATAACTCATCCAACCATTGCGATGCTCAAGGCGAGAGGGTTGTGGGCACTTTCCTTGGTTGAGTGATTTTGGTTAGGCAGATTTAGACGGCAGGAGCAGCAGCAGTAGCCGTCAGACCCACAGCCTCAGCGTACTTCAGGTAGGTTTCCACGGAAGCCACAACGACGCGGGCTTCAATGGCCAACAGCTCGATCCCAACCAAAGAAACCCGCACCCAGGCATCGACCACGATACCTTTATCCAAGATGCGATCGATCACTTCGGCCAAGCTGGACGAGGAGTTCACTTTCTCTACTGCCATAACGATCTCTCCTGCACTGATACTGCTGATACTGATGAGGGTTGAAAAGGACAGACAACTCGGCGGCAAAATGGCATGTAGAAGGGATCCCAGCTGAGGATTCACCTTCCCTAGGGCGACAGCCGCACCCTCTATCACCCTAGCCCTATTGTGCTGGCTTTTTTCGGGGAGAACACCCGTAGATTCGCTTAAAAAAGACGGCGAACTCGAAAGGTTTACCGCTTTTCTAAGCGCCATCCCCCCTACATAGTACTCGCCAGCAGAAAAAATGGGCAAAGATGAGGGCGAGTTTTGAGCCCAAGTTGTGGAAGTGTGGTGGAGGGGCAGTGGGAAGCGGCAGGGATCCCCTATACTGGGGGCAGTGGGCTTGCTGACATACCGTTTCTCGCTGGCTGATAGGGCTGTCGTGACCGATTTCAACACCGGGATCCCGAGCGTGCGTCGCCTGCAGAAGGTCATCAAGGATCGGGAAACCCTCGAGGTCAAACTCAATACCGGAGATGTCTTCGTCGGCCAGTTGCGCTGGCAGGATCCCGATTGCCTCTGTTTGGCCGATGCCGAGGGGCGGGAGTCGCTGCTGTGGCGGTCTGCCATTGCTTTCATCAAGGTCAGGCCTCAGTCTTAAGTACTGCTCCGGATCCCTGTACAGCTCTTCTTCCCAATTTTTGAATAAATCTTTACAACAACTCAGGGCTTTTCTGTCTCCCTCTGAGGGCAGTTTTCTCCAGTTGACCCACTCCTGCTGGGTTTTTGGAGCGGTTGACTACCCTGCCGTCGCCCTGAGTCTATCCCAAAGCCGTCCCCCATTGCTCCGCAACGCTGTTGCAACTGCGTCAGCGGGCCGTAGGCCTTGAGGACGAGGCTTTAGACCCAGTTTTTTGGTAAAAATGCCAATTAAGAAGGGTATGATGTGTTAAAAAATCTGATCTCTCCTCACCCAACCATGACGACTGCCCCCATTGAGATACCTCTTCAGCCTGCCGCCCAACGGCATAACCACTACAGCCGCGAAGACTTTTTCCGCTTTAATCTCTCCCAGGGATCCCTTGTGGACTGGACGGGCGCCCGCAATGTCTTGGTGAGCGAAGACTTTATCCTGGGTTTACAGCAGGGCCTGGAGGAAGAAGTGGGAGATGCCTCGGCTTCTCTGATGTACACCATTGGCCGAGAGTGGGGACGCAACGATGCTGTCCATTTTTCCCGCTGGTTTGAGGAGGAATATCGGCGCCAGCCCAAGCAGAGTAATCTCATGTTTCTCTTGGAAACCTGGTGGTGGCCTCTGACCTCGCAAGGATGGGGGCGCTGGGAGGTAGAAACCGAGAGTCGGCGGCAAGGGTTTATTTTCATCAACCTCTTTGACTCCGCCGTGGCCCGCACCCTGGGG